>CAJVYT010000199.1 GCA_913009765.1 uncultured candidate division Zixibacteria bacterium | reverse complement strand
ACCCGCGAAAAATTATAATTCTAAACATATTAAATATACTTTTATGGCTTTTGATAAATTTATAGATTATAATAAAAGGGTAACAAAAGATACTATTTTCGCCAGACGTATGGGCGGAAAATAATCAAGACAGTAAAAATCTCAAGCCGTCCCAAAAGCATTGAGAAAATCAGTATCCATTTGCCCGGTATAGGAATCCATCCATAGTTTTCCACCGCCCCAACTCCCGAAAGTCCCGGACCTATATTTCCCATAGTTGCAATTGAACTTGTGAGTGCCGTTGTCAAATCCGGTACAAACATAGTCATCAATCCTGATATAAGAACAAATAAAAATATAAAAAGAACAAAAAATGCGACTACGTTCATTAGGGTTTTATCATCAACAGCTGTTTTGCCAATTTTCACTTTTGAGACAAGTCTTGGTTGAGTGAGCTTTTTCAGTTCATTCAAACCGAACTTACTCACAAGCATTACTCTAATCATTTTTATACCGCCCCCGGTGGAACCGGCACACCCTCCAAAAAACATAAGTGCTACCAAGAGAAACCGTAAAAAGTCAGGCCAGAGATCAAAATCGACTGTTGCAAATCCGGTAGTTGTTACTATAGAAAGAGTTTGAAATGATGCTATCCGAAAGGTATCATAAAAAGTATCATACTTCTTACTTTGGGCATCATAATGCACCGTAAATTCTTCGGTCGTTGGGTCTCCGTTACGGTAATGCCGGAAAGTAGTATCTTGTTTTTCTATTCCGTTAAAATATAAAACCGCCGTAACAATAATAATTGCCGTTAAAATTGTACCGGTATAAAAAAGGAATTCTTTATTTTTTATCATTGAATTTAAATCTCCCCGTAACGCTTTAAAATGCAAAAGGAAATTCATACCGGCAAAGTACATAAATATTGTTATGACCCATTCAATAAAATCAGAATTATAAGCAGCAATAGATGAGTTTTCTGTTGAGAACCCACCGGTTGCCATAGTTGCAAAAGTATGACACACTGCGTCGAACAAATCCATCCCTCCAAACATCAGCAAAATCGTTTCAGCAACAGTGAACAATAAATATACTCCCCACAAAATAGAGGCAGTCTGTGCAAGTCTCGGCTGTAATTTTTCTGTTGTTGGTCCGGGTACTTCACCTCGAAACATCTGATAGCCCGAAACACCCATCGCAGGAAAAACAGCAATCGCAAGTGTTATGATACCCATTCCGCCCAACCAGTGTGTTAATGCCCGTAAAAACAGAATAGAACGGGGAGCGGCTTCAATATTTGATAAAATTGTAGAACCTGTTGTCGTAAAGCCCGACATAATTTCAAAAAAGGAATTTGTAAAATGTAAAAATATATTTGACCAGCCATAAGGGTCAAGAGACATAAACCAAAACATCATAGGGATTGCTCCGACAAATGTAAGCCCCAGCCATCCAAATGTAACAATAGCGTAACCTTCTTTTACTCCCTGAAGATTTTTCCCTGAACGAAATAAATAAACAGACAAAGAACCTAAAAGCAGTGCAAACAGTGCGGCAAATCCAAACCCAAATATTTCGGTATGCACAACCATTTCACTAAAAGGAAGTTGGTAATTGTCATAAACAGCAAGTGACAGTGGGATTAAAAGAAGCATTCCCATAACCTGCAAAAGTTTTCCGATTGCATAACTGACTGCAGTTTTACGCATTTATAAACTCCGTTTAAAAAATCCGCGAGGTTTAAACAGTTTTGAAATAGTTGCAAGATTTTTATGATATGTTATAACAATCACATGGTCATCGGATAAAATTTCGGTCTCACCATCCGGCAGAATCATTTTATCATCTCTGATAATCACTCCGAGCATAGTACCTCGCTGCATCTTAGTCGCAAGGTTGCGAACTTTCATACCTGCAATATCTGACTTGGGGTCTACTGTCAAACGTACTACCTCAATATCAACATTCGACAGTTTTACTACCGCACCAATATGTCCGCGAGAGATAATTTCCAAAATTTCCCGGGCGGTTGTCAATCTTGGGTTAATAACATGATCTATGCCGATAGAACTGTATAATTTATTATGGCTTGTATCGGTTGTCGTTGCGATTACCTCGTGAGCCCCCTCAGCTTTGGCAAGAAGTGCCGAGAGCATATTATAATCAGCAGAATCTGATACTGAGATAAAAAACGATGCTTTGTTGACGTTCAATTCCGTTAAAATATCTTCTTCGGTACAGTCGCCATGAAGAACTTCAATATTTTCAAACTGTGCCGCAGCGGCATGGGCATGCTCAATATTTGGATTTACATACGTAACTTTATAGTCTAATTTTTCAAATGCGTTTGCGAGTTCCATTGTTGCAAAGGTATCGCCGGTGATAATAATTTTTCTATTTTTCTTTTCATACCCTATTAGGTGCATAAACCTGTCAATTGATACTCTCGGAAAAAGGGTGTACAAGATATCATCGGATTCTATTTTTGTATCACCATCAGGAATCATGCCTACCCCATCACGCACAATAGCGGCAAACAGAATAATATCGGGAGCGATACTTTCCCGAATTTCACGAGTTGTTTTTCCGGTAATAGGCATATTTTCGGTCACTTTGTATCCCCTCATCAAAATCTTACCATTTTCAAAATTTGCTGATTGTATAGCATGGGGAGTTTCTACAAATTGCAAAATATGGTCAACGAGAGCTTTTTCAGGATGAATAACAGATGTTATCCCTATTTTTTTTAAGTCGATAAGTCCCGATTCGTCAGAGAATTCACCACCCCGAAGCCGTGCTATACGACGTTTTACATTGTGCTGTGCGGCGATAGCACAGACAATCATATTTACTTCATTATTTGGAGTTACCGCAAGCACCATATTGGCATTTTCAATCCCGGCTTCTTTTAATATCGCAGGAGAAGAACCGGAACCTTGGATTACCTGCATATCAAGTTTTTCAGAACTTTGAGCACAGAGATTTGGGTCAAGTTCAACCATGGAAATATGATGTTTTTCATGTAATAAATATTTGGCTAAGGAATTACCAACAATTCCACCGCCGACAATAATAATTCGCATATATCTACCTTGTGTATTTTCTTATCTGTTCTATAATTTCGGTTAAAACAGAGTATAAATCAAACAAATATTTTATTTATTTATTATAAGATATTAACGTACTCTCTTATCGAGTATGAGTTTAATAAAAAGATGTCTAATTTCTGATGATATACGTTGATTTCATATTTGATTTATAACAAGGTTATTCCAGAATAATATTAATTAAATACTCTTCATAAATTTAAAATAAAGAAATGATAGTTGATAATATTGTTTACTGCCATATCAATAAATTTGCCATATCCGGTTCTCTCAATGACAGAGTTCATTAAAAAAGGCAGGTCTCAAAAGCGAGACCTGCCTTACTATTTTACAAACTTTTCGAGCAGTCAGGAACCCTTTCCTGACTGAAGATATTCAAAATTTAAAAGCCGTAGATTTCACCATACTTTTTATTCATATAAGCAATCAACGGTTTGTGGTCAAGGGCATCACCGGTGACAACTTTGACTAAATCTGTCGCACGGTATCTTTGTCCATGCTGATGAATATTTGTCCGCAGCCATTCACGAAGTTTAAGATAATTACCACGTTCAAACTGAGTGTCTAAATCACCTAAATCTGTTTTCGCTTTGTTAAAGAACTGTGCCGAATATAAATTACCTAATGTATAGGTCGGAAAATATCCAATCAGTCCTGCTGACCAATGAACATCCTGCAGACATCCGTTGGCAACCGTATCAACTTCAATGCCAAAATATTTTTTGAACCGTTCGTTCCATTCTTCTTGAATATCAGCCGGTTTAATCTCGCCGGTCATAAGTCCTCGTTCAAGTTCAAAACGAAGTAAGATATGCAGGTTATAGGTCGCCTCGTCGGCTTCGACCCTTATATACGATGGGGCAACATTGTTAATGGCACCGTAGAATTCATCAAGTGTCACATCACTCAGGGTATCTTTGAACATACGCTGTGCCTGTGGGAAGAAATATTTCCAAAACGATTTTGAACGACCTACTTGGTTTTCCCACATACGAGACTGCGATTCATGAATACCTAACGAAGTTGAATTTCCCATTGGTGTACCATAATGAGTTTCTTTGTCAATACCCATTTCATAGAGACCATGACCCGCTTCATGCATGATGCCAAAAAGTGCATCGTTAATACGGCTCGGATTATAACGAGTTGTAATACGAGTATCACCGGGACCCATGCCGGAACAGAAAGGATGCGTTGTAATATCCAATCGTCCTTCATCAAAACTAAAACCCATAGCCTGTGCAACAGATTCACCAAAAATACGCTGAAGTTCAACATCATATTTTCGTTCAACAATAGATACTTTCGGTTTTCTTGGTGCGTTTTTTACATTTTCTAAAAGAGTAACAAGTTCAGTGCGAAGGTTTGCAAATACTTCGACAATCTCTTTTGTTTTAGCCCCCGGTTCATAATCATCCAAAAGTGAATCATACGGTTCATCTTCGTAGCCGTATGCTTCCGCTTTTTGTTTGGTTAAATCAACAACTTTTTCAAACCACGGGAGAAATGATTTAAAATCATTATTGGCTCGGCAGGTTACCCACTGCCCTTGAGCAAGGGTTGTTGTTTTGGTAAGAGCTTCGACTAAATCTGACGGTAGTTTGGTGGATTTATCATATTGATGACGAATCTCACGGATATTGACCGCTTCGGCAGATTCCGGATTTTTCATGTAATCAGACTGTTCAAGTTCTGAAAGAAGATCTCCGATTTTTGGATCGGTGAATTGCTTATGAGCTAAAACCGAAAGCAGTCCAAGCTGGTCGGCACGAAATTTTGATCCGGCTTTTGGCATATAGGTACGCTCGTCCCATCCGAGAACTCCGGCACATGAACCGAGTAAGGACACATTTTTTGAGCAGGTAATTAAATCATTGTATGCTTTTTCAGCAGACATGGTATGACTCCTTATATTTTAGTTTAAAACATCATATCATAAAATATATTCTACGGGAAAAATTATACATTGTTCGTTTTTTCTCTCGTAGAAAAGAAAATATAGTACGATTTCGACCCAAAAGCAAGAGAACGAAACTGTGTATTAAGGGTTCAAAAGTTCTTAAGCTCTTGTAAAAAACATATACATTTTAAATCCATGATGATATTTCTGTAGATTGCTGAGGGATCATTCAAATCATATAACCTTATAGGTCTGTCTACACAAAAATAGCAACCATCTCGTTCAATATGTATATTGTAAAATGATTAAAAAATTGTTAAGTTTATCACACCCAATACCACATCGTCTTAACTGTATGAAAATAGTAGAGGTTAAACAATGTGACTTTTAAATGTAACTTATATATTAGTTGTTTCACTTTGAACTGTTTTACTATTGCCACTATAACTGATTTACACACAACACTTTCAATAATATTAATAATTAATGACATACAGCTGCTTGACGGTGGATAACTCATAAAGTATCTATAGTCACAAGCTTAATAGATGCCAATCGGTGTTGGCAGGGTGTGGATAAGTAAAATCCGTAAAGCAAAAGCTCTTGTCTTTCTTTGTTTTACACATACCATTAAAATTAAATTTGTGAATAACTTTGTGTATAACTTTTGTAGTAAATGTGAACTTTTTTATACAACTATTGAAGAGATAATAAATTAGTATATGAAAATAGATGTTAATAACCGCTCAGGGGGGATCCTGAATTGAATAAAGCAGTAACAAACTCAACACAGTGGTCTGACTGTTTAAATTATCTTTCTCATAGGGTAAAAGAGCAGACATTCCGCACATGGTTAAAACCAACAATTGGTTCTCCGGGCAACAATGGTGATTTCAATGTGTCGGTGCCTAACCAATTTGTCGCCGACTGGATACGTGACCATTTTCAAGAGCTTATTGATGAAGCCCTTGCCGAAGTGTCCGGTAAAAAATATGACATTGTGTATATTATAAAACACAACGAAGAAACCGACCAGCAGTCGTTGGATTTTTACGCACAATCACATGAAAAAAAATCTTTGACACTCAAAACACCCGCATCACAAAAACAGCACAATTTAAACGAGAAGTATACTTTTAAGTCGCTTGTTGTAGGTGATTTTAACCAGTTTGCCTGTGCCGCCGCCAATGCGGTCGCCGAGGCACCCGGGTTGACAAAATATAACCCGCTTTATATTTATGGTGGTACCGGGCTTGGAAAAACTCATATCATACAAGCTATCGGTCATAAAATATTGGAACAGTTCCCCGACAAAAAAGTTATGTATGCAACTTCGGAAAAATTTACCTCTGATTTTATTTCATCGATTTCAAGCCATTCAATAGCTGACTTTACAAGAAGCTATCGAGATGTTGATGTTTTAATTATTGACGACATTCAGTTTTTTACCGGTAAAGAATCAACTCAGGAACAATTTTTCCATACATTTAACACGTTATATCATTTAGGGAAACAGATTATTTTATCATCTGACCGTTCGCCAAAAGATATTAAGGGGCTTGAGGAAAGGTTGTTGTCTCGTTTTTCATCGGGACTTGTAACAGACCTTCAGGCACCAGATATGGAAAACCGTTCTGCTATTTTATTGAAAAAGCTTGAGTCTGAGGGTGTCATGCTTCCCGACAACGTCATTCGCTATATTGCAGATAAAGTTTCAACCAATGTTCGCGAGCTTGAGGGGGCATTAATACGGTTGTTAGCGTATTCTTCATTAAAAAATGAGGTTGTCGATTTGGAGCTTGCTAAAAAAGTTCTTGCAGATACATTTTCAAGCAGAAAAAAAGAGGTTACTATACATTTGGTTCAGCAAAAGACAGCCGACCATTTTCATATTGACTTTGAAATGATGAAAGCAAAAAAGAAAACCTCTAATATTGCTTTGGCTCGACAGGTTGCAATGTATCTTTCGCGATCATTAACAGAACATTCGTTAAAAACTATCGGGGACGAGTTTGGCGGACGAGATCACTCAACGGTTATTCATGCCTGTGATTTAATCTCGAAAAAAATGTCAAACGACCCGTCATTGAGAGATAAAATAGACAAAATATCCGCCTCTTTGCTCTATTGATAAGCCGTGGATTGTTTTGTGGATAATCATAGGATTATGTGAATAAAAATTTTAATGTGGAAAAGTGATAATAAATGTTGTTAAATGTGAATAGAAATGTGAACAGTTTTAAGGCAGAAGATAAAATGTTAAGTTGTTGCCGTATTGTTAGTAATGATACTTTCTGTTCTTTACAAAGACACTTATTGACATTTACACAGTAGTTATTATTATTATGTTTTATATATATAAGAAAGAAAAAATAACATTATGTGTGGATATTTTAATTTTTTTAGGAGAGTAAATAAATGAAGTTCTCTTTACCAAAATCAAGATTGTTTAGTTATCTACAACATGTATTACAAGTTGTACCGACTAAATCTACGTTACCGATACTTACAAATATTTTGATTGAAGCGTTGGATAATAAAATAAAAATATCCGCAACAGACCTTGATATTTCTATAACAACATCTATTGATTGTACTGTTGTTAAAAAAGGTTCTACTTCAATTCCGGCTCGTATTTTATTTGATATTATCAAAGAACTGCCGGAATCGGATATAAGTTTAGATCGGAAGAGCACACGTCTGAACTCCAGTCACACTGATATATCTCGTATGCCGTCTTCTGCTTGAAAAAAAAAAAAATATACAATA
>CAJVYT010000198.1 GCA_913009765.1 uncultured candidate division Zixibacteria bacterium | reverse complement strand
TGATCTCTTTCAGCACTCTCTGTTTTTTCATATGTATATTTCATTTCTATCTCTTTGATGTATTGTTTTGTTTTTTTTTTTAATGATACGGCGACCACCGAGATCTACACTCTTTCCCTACACGACGCTCTTCCGATCTATGTAATTTTTTGCAGCCAGATAGGCGAAAGGTGAAGTGCGCTGGTCAGATTCATTTAATATTAAATTCGCTATTCAATTGCTAACTCTGTAATTATCTTACATCATACTTTCTAATGATTTTAATCTCTTTTAGGGTTAATTCCCCGTAGCTTGCTGCGTTCCTTATAGAAAAGAGATAAGTTGATACCCCGTCTGCTTGCAGCGGGGTAGTTCATTTAAGCATGAAGTATTTTTTGTGCTACAAATAATACAACAATGACTGTTCCAGCAAATCTTGTTAATTTTATTCTTATTTTTTCTATCTTGCTTTAAAGCTTAATACAGATTTAAACAGCCGTATGCCTTTCAGCGCTTCATCATGCCCCACAATAAACTTTAATGAAGGGACAGCAACTATACCTCCCGTCAGCAGAAAGGCCAGCACTGTCCACCAACCATTTAAAAAATTGCTCATCAAGAGCCCGGCTGTCACCATTACGATTATCAAAAGGGCCGATTGAAATAAATGTGTATATACAATTCTGTAGGATACTTTTAAAAATGCTGATATAAGAACCGGGAAAATGAAGAGGAATACTAAAAGGTCACTCGTCAGAATAGCAGCGGCAACTCCGACAGCCGCATATGATTTTACGAGCCATAACGACAAAACAATTCCAGTCCCTGCGTTAATCAGAGACCAGATAGTTATTGAACGATGATGATTAGCCGCTAACATGCTCCATGTCAAGGTGGATGATCCCGCGAATACTATCCCATGAACCAGCAGGAGAGACAAAAGGATACCGTTTACTTCAAGCTGCTTCCCGGTCCAGACTGGATATATAAGAGGAGCGCACAACCATAACGCTATTGCAACAAAAGCGGTTGACACCATCACCACTTTTATATTGAGAAACGTGATGCGAGAAAGGTTGGCATAACGCTTCTGAGCCCAGAGGAAGGTAAGTTCAGGCCAGATAGGTCCCTGAAGCAGTAAGTTAATATAGCGCGCTATATTGGAGAGGGCTCTGTGTGTTGAAAAAAGTGTAACAACTACAGGAGATGTGTAATAAGCGAGAATGAGAATTACGCCATGCTGCTTGATCGTATTTGCCAGCGCCATAAGCCAAAAATATACTGCCCCGGATAAATGTTTGAGCCCGTCTCTGGCAACCTTAAACCCGATGCGAATCCCGCGACATTCTGGTATCTTCTTGCGCGAGTCCAGCACAATCACCAGTGTAAGCAGTATGCCCACGACAAGTATAGCACCGGCATATGTTACAGGGCTAACTTTAAAAAGCAACAGGACCAGGAATGCCGTCATACCAAATGTTCGAATAAGATTTCCAAGCATCGCTCCGCGGGCAAAAAGACCCGTAGCCCGGTAAGCGGTAACGTATATCCCGCCGGGAATTTTAAGGAGAAACAGTTCAGTTCCCAGAAAGCCAAGGATCAATGCTTCAGGAATAGTAAGAATACGCCCAAGCCCCGGCATATTTATATTTAGAAACAATACAAGGCACAGTGCAAGTAATATTAAGCTCCCGAGCCCGATAAATAAAAATAAAGATACTCCTTCGGAAAGCTTACGACGGAAATCCTCAACGTTACTCTCCGCATATGACATGGCAAGAATATTGCCGATATAAGTCTGCCCGCCAAGATCTAATAGAGCCATCTGTGAGATAAACGCCGTTAGCGTTATCCAACTTCCGTAACCGTTTGCTCCCCATGCTTTTAGAAAAAAAGGTACCAGAACAATGGCTTGGAAAAAAAGAATTGCCTGATTAATTGCTGAAGAGCCGACTCCTTTTAAGAGGCGGTTTATTATTGATGTCCCCTTGAAGGTATCAGTAAAGTTACTCAATATTGTAGGTCCTTACCATGCTAACAGTGCTCTGCGAATAAAGGACTTAAAAGCACTATTTAATAAACGGATTCTCAAATTAAGCATAGACTTGTTCTCAGCCGCTATCCTCAATAGTGCCTCAATGCGACCTGCTCTTTCGTAGATATCTGCATAGACTCTCAGAACATCTCCTTTATTCATTTTTCTCACAGGTGCAGAAAATTTGGGGCCTTTCTGTACATTTTTTAATAGAACGTCTACTCTTTTCTCTAAGGTGTGTTTTGAAACAATCTCCTTATAACCTGCAGAAGCAATCCTGGCTCTTTCCTCTTCATTATTGAGGTAGTATTCTATTTTACTTAAGAGTTCAGTCTCATCGTTAAATGCTACATAATGGACATCTTCTTTAAATAATTCCTCCTGACCGTTGTTTTCACGTTTTGTTATCAATAAGGAACCGCAGGAAAGAGCTTCAAAAAATCGAAAATTCAGATCATCACCAAGTGGCATATTTATAACAATTTTCGCACTCGAGTAAATTTTAGGAATTTCTTCTTGTAAATAGTACCTCTGCTCATTAATGCAATATTTTTGCGACAACGTGTCAACAATTCTTTTCCGGTCATTTTTATTACCATGGAGCTTCCCGATAAATGCAACATCAATGTTATGCTGAAGTCCAAGGTTTTTAAAAAACTCCGTATCACAGGCATAGGGAAGCCAAGAAACAGCAGATTTGTCATGATCCGAGAACTCTTTGACATAATTACGCTGATATAGGAACACATAATCAAACATTTTGGCCAGATTTTTACGTGCAGCCAAATTCCGATGTACATCCGAAAGTACACATGCTGTAGGTATGGAGGATGATTCTATGCCTCGAGGGATTAGTCCTTTCGGTTCAATATACAGATAGATATCCGGCATCCCATTCTCCGTAATAAGCTCATCAAGTGTTACGTAAGCAGGATACCCCTTAACAAGATGACCATGTGGATTCAGCCCTCTATCAGTTTCTGCCACATTTAGCACTATCACCTCATGCCCCATATGACGCAACACTCGTACGTAATGCACTCCCTCTCCTTGATCATATTCACTTGGGTAGCTCAAGAATATCTTCATGGTGTATTGCTATATCTTAATTTAAGTCCTTTGGTAGTTGACTTAATGACCACAATTGAGATTCATACCAACTTGGCAACCAGTTAGGGTGCCCTAGAGCACATCCAATTTTTCGAAGAAGAGGATCATCCGCATCTCGCCATATTGCCAATCCCTCGCGCATTCGATCCCACTGCGCATGTTTAATACAGGATAGAAGCTGACGAATAAAGAACTTTCGTCTCTTGGATTTATACGATAATAAGTAATTATCGATGGGTTCTCCTAACCGGATACGATACTTCCTTAAATATTTTATATAGATGCTAAAGGACCAGAAGGCTGCACGCCAAAGTTCATGTCGGAATGGATGATCTGTTGGTCGAGGACCAAGATTTATAAGCGGTTCATTAATATAGGCCACATCCCACAAATATGATAGGCGTAACCACAACTCAACATCACTTATAAATCCAAAGGATGGATCAAGAAGTCCAGCTCTTTGATATGCGGATGACCGTACCATTGCCGTGCCCCAAACACAGGATGTTACAGTACGAAAAAAGTGTAGTGCTATTTCTTTCCCAGGGACATGAGTTCCAAATGGCATTTTGTATATTCGACGTGTTCCATCTTTTAGAACAGTCTCATAGTCGTTAAATACAAAAGCTGAAGTCGGCACTTCATCTAAAGCAAATTTCCACTTGCTAATGAGATCGGGGCGGTATACGTCACCATCATGTAGATTTGCAATATAAGTTCCTTTGGCTTTCTGGATAGCAGAATTCAAATTCCCCGGCATGTTCAGATTTTTGGGATTACGGTAATACTTCACTCGAGCGTCTTTTACTTCATAGGAGCGACAAATATCTTCAGTGTTGTCGGATGAACAGTCATCACTGATAATCAACTCAAAATCTTCAAAACCCTGAGCTAAAATACTATCAAGTGTTTTAGGCAACACAGATGCACGGTTCCATGTAGTGAGACAAATACTAACTGGGATCATTGATTAGACTGACTCCACCTTAATCATTTCATTTATTATTTACGAAGATGTTATATCTTTCCATGCGACCAAGCCAGTTCCAGTCCAGTGCCCAAAGTTTGTTATATCCAATTTAGGATGGTCAATCTCTCGCCATATTGACAACATGTTCCATAAGCGGATGTCATCAAAAATTAACAGAGTTCCGGATTTCAAACCTATATTTGAGAAGTTTGCTAGTAGGTTACGTTCAAAAATATTATCCTTAGGAGCATCGATAAATATTACGTCGGACTTACGCAATATATCAGCATGAATCTCAGCTATATAGGGATTAGCAAGATCACAGATTATTTGCGTAAACTTATCATTGGTAAAATCAGAATGCTTTAGATAAGTTCCATGTATTTGATTCCATGGAATAATGTCTATTGTAATCAATTCTGCATCTTCAGGTAGAAATGGGAGCATTGACAAGGCACTAAGCCCTGTATGAGTTCCTATCTCAAGTACATTTTTAGGTTTTATCTCTTTTATAATTGCCACCAAAAACTTATAGTGTTCACCGGGCCACTGGTGGACTAGTGCGGGTGCACCTCGCTCTTCTAGTAAATCTAACTTTATGTCACGAGCTCTCGCTATAAGAGCTGGTACCAAATTAAGCAAGTAGTCGTCCGCTTGCCCATAAGCATCATCTTCTGAAATAACAGCACTAATCTCAATGTGCCGTGCTCCAAGTGAATCAAGACGTGAGCGGGCAACTTTCAGGTCTAAATCAGCAAACGTAAGTAAATTTCTTGCTATGTGACGTAATATTTTTTTGAGGCTTTTCATAAGCCTTGCTTATGCAATCACTGCTCCGTCTTCTCAGTTACATGTGCGTCTAATTAGACTGCAACCTACCATCAATAAATTGAACTAAAATGAACTGTCCTTACAATAGTCACTGATAGATTTAATATCATATGTTAAGTTTGTAGTTGTTCCAAGTTCCTTTAAAAGATTCTCAAGAGGAATTGGATTGCTACTGAGATTATCAACCACATGAACCCTGTTATTTTCATCGCTTAACAACCGCTCAATTAAGTGTCCGCCTATAAAACCAAAGCCGCCTGTAACTAATATCTCCTTTGTCATTGCTCCTCCCCGTATAATCCTCAATTGAAATATTTATACATAAAAATCATCTATTTAAATTTTAGTTGATAGTGTGATTATGGATTATGCTTTTTCAATAATACGTTACATACGCCTCTATAAGGAGTAAAACTTAAATTTACCAAGGGGAAATTCCCTGTATGGGGGGGGGAGATATTATATAAATTTTTTGATAAAAGCTAAACATTACCTAAAGGCGACGAATATCGAATACGATTATGTATGCCCCACTAATTGGCTGTGAATCTTATAGTCCCTTTCTCACAGCTCCGCCCTTTCAGTTACATATGGGCATTTTCCGCATAATACAACTTCATAGTAAATCTCTTTGAAAACAAACATTTTTCGTATTGGAAACAACTTTAAAATAATACCACTTTTAGAGACAAAGTCAACTTTGACAGAAACAGGCTTGATATTGCTGAAAGAGTGTACTCTTGCCAACCCGGCGTGCCCCGCTGATGACCCTTTCTATTACCCACAAATGTTTTTTAATATATGAGCACCTTCGATAAAGTTGGCGAATTTTTTTAATCCATGCCATATATGTGTGACTCCGGGATCCCCATCATTCTTTCTATTGAGCCCCCTGTGTCAGGATAGATGTCGCCTTAAATAACTAAAACAGGTTGGCGGAGAAGAGGCGACAGATGGGAAAGTACACAGAGGAATACAAAGCAGCAATAGAAAGGCGAATGATGCCGCCAATCTCTGAATCAGTGGTAGAATTAAGCCGCGAGACAGGAGTAACTACCAATACATTGTATAGTTGGAGGAAACAAAATAGAGACAAAGGGGTAGTTATGCCTGGAAAGAAAAATAAAACAGAGAGTTGGAGCATTATGCAGAATAGAGTATGCAACAGATATTGTTTTCAAACGGCAGAGCTATTTACAGACAATATACGACACACTCACACGAACTGCCATTCATACGGTAAGGCCCCGGAACATTGCCACATTCCTTGGCAAGAAATTTCACGGCAACTACCAGGATGAGATGGGCAATGATTTCAGCACCCGCATTCAGGGCACGCGTATAAAACATGGTATGGGTCCGGCTTCTATCAAGATGTACGATAAATTCGGCATGATCCTGAGAATAGAAACAACTGCAAACAATATTTCCTTTTTTCAACACTGCCGGAAGGTAGAACATCGTGACGGGACATCTGATATGAAAGTAGCTCGTATGAAAAAAGGCATCTACAGTCTTGTTCCGTTGCAGAAGATATTATTCCTTGCCAATCATCGATATATGGAGTTTGTTTCTGCTATTGATGACAAAAGAGCAGGGGTACGGAATCTTAACAAAATCTCAAAGGAAGTAGTTGAAAACAATCGTTCGTATAAAGGATTTAACTTTTTCAGCAACGATGACCGGAAGCTTTTTCTTGCGATTATAATGGAGAGTTCAATATTCGCGGTTTTCAGAACAAAAACTTGTGCGCTATGTTGGTGAAAAAATCCACCGGTCAAGTTTGCCGAATACTAAAACACCTTTGTGTACACGGCTTAATCAAGAAGATCGCTCATTCCTACAAGTACCATCTAACTCGGCTTGGTCGTAAAGTTATTGCAACTGCTCTTAAACTCAAAGAGCTTGTTATTATCCCTGAGCTTGCAATTTTTTTGTTTTTTGCCAAAAAATGCAAAGAAATTATTTGTAAGGTACTAAAGAGAGTTTTTGGGGAACGCTTAAACAGGAACTTGTACATCACAAAAATTACAGAACGAGGGAAGAAGCAATTCAGGACATTACAGAGTATATAGAGGTTTTCTATAGTCGCCAGAGAAAGCAGAAGCGGCCGGGGTATCTATCGCCTGCTGCTTATGAAAAACAGTTCTATAAAAAAAGGTTGTCGGCATAAACGATTTGGTGTCCACTATTGACATCAGACCTCTCGACTGCCTCTTGCCGGATTCTGCTGGAAATGACGGTATGAGATGGAACAGAGTTGGACTGACTTTTGACAAGTTTTCTCGAAAAACAGCTGAAATGATATAATCAATCAAAATTATATTTCAGACAAAAGCCGTTAAGTCTAAAAAGCAGGATTACGTTTGATGGGAAGATATGACATTATTATAATAGGGGCAGGGATTAGTGGATTGAGTCTGGCGCATTACTGTGCCGGAGAAGGACTCAAGACTTTAGTAATCGAAAAGAGCAAAAAAGTGGGTGGTACCTTTCACTCCCATCGGTTTGAGAATGAGGCTAAGGGTTTCTGGATCGAATTAGGAGCCCACACCTGTTACAATTCCTATCGTAATCTACTGGACATCATAGAAGATTGCCGGATTCTTGACCGGTTGATTAAACGTGAGAAGGTCGGCTTTAAGATGTTGGTAGACAATAAGTTAAAATCGATCCCTTCGCAGCTTAATTTTGCAGAACTGTTTTTTGCAGCGCCCCGCATGCTGACCCTGAAAAAGGGGGGACAAAGTGTTGAGTCCTATTATTCCAGAATCGTTGGACGCCATAATTTCGAGAGAGTGCTTGCCCCGGCTTTTAACGCAGTAATTTCTCAAAG
>CAJVYT010000197.1 GCA_913009765.1 uncultured candidate division Zixibacteria bacterium | reverse complement strand
ATATTGGAACCGGCAGCATTAAATCTTATTCCTGAAAAAACTAATTTTGATTTTTCCCAAAACCTTTTTCCTGCAATGCTTAAAAAGAATATGGGTTTATATGGTAAAATCACAGAAGGATACTGGAAAGATATTGGTAATGTTAGTGAATACCACAATGTACACAACGATCTTTTTGATAATAAACTCGATTTGAATTTAAAAACTGATTTTTCTCAAAATACAGATGCTCAAATCTATGCAGGTAAAAATGTTGTAATTGGGAAAAATGTTCGATTCTCCGGTAAAGTAATTATAGGCAATGATGTACATATCGGTGATGATGTCATTTTACATAATTGTGTAATCGGAAACAGGTCTAAAATTGATTCAGCAACGGAAATACGGGACTCCGTTCTTTGGACAGATAATCTCATCGGTGCCAAATCTTTATTCAACTCTGTTCTCGTTGGGAATAATTCTTTAATCGGTTCAAATGTACAGTTGATGGATAAGGTCATAATTTCTGATGAATGCAAAATTGGACAAACCGCAACCGTAAAAGCAAACTGCAAAGTATGGCCGGGTAAAACAGTTGAAGAAGGTGCAACAGTATCAACATCGTTGGTGTGGGGTGAAAAATGGAATCGTGAACTGTTTACCGATGCTAAAATAACAGGACTGGCATTGACAGAAATTACTCCGGAGATGGCTGTGAATATCGGTGCTGCTTTTGGGTCGTTCCTACCTGAAAAAAGCGAAGTGATTACCAGCCGTGATGCATCCGACACCGCCCGCCTGCTAAAAAGAGGTCTCATCGCCGGACTACTTGCCGCAGGTATTAATGTTGCCGATATCGAATCTCTTCCGGTTCCAATTGTCAGACATTGTCTGCATAATGGTTCATATTCCGCCGGTATTTATATTCGTCACAATCCAGATAATTACAGACTGATTGACATGATTTTCTTTGATAGAACAGGTGTTGATCTCCCGACATCTTCTGCTAAAAAAGTTGAACGGATGTATTTTGGTGAAGATTTTGAACGGGCAACTTTGGACAATATTGGACATTTGGAGAACCCTAAATATCCTCTTGAAAATTATCGAAACACTTTTTTACAAAATATTGATATCGATTTAATAATAACTGCCGGATTTAAAATTGTAATAGACCACTCTAACGGTTCATCCTCACAGATTTTTCCTACTCTTTTTTCACAATTTGGTATTTCAGCAATAGAACTAAACGGCAGTCTGAATCCAAGAAAATTCTCTACCTCTGCCCGAGAAAATGCCCAAGCGATAGTACAGCTTTCAACAATTGTAAAATCACTCAATGCAGATATCGGGTTTATTCTAAACCCTGCCGCTGAAAAACTTACTGTCATTGATGACCTTGGCACGCCAATTGATTCTCAAAATCTTTTGTTAATTGTAACAGACCTTTTCTTACAGACACATAAGTGTAAAAAAATCGCAGTACCGGTTAGTGCTTCAATGGGCATTGATGAATTAGCAAATAAACATAATGTTGAAGTTATTCGAGTCGCCGGTGATCATTATGCTATGATGTCCATTTTTAAAGAAGCAGATGTTGATTTTGTCGGAGGTACAAAAGGCGGATTTATCTTCCCGGGATTTCAAACCGGTACCGATGCTATGTTTTCTGCTGTGAAAATTCTTGAAATGATGGCTGATACAAAAATGAAATTTTCAGAACTGCGGGAAAAATATTTACACTTCCATCGAAACTCTCTTTCGATTCCTTGTCCATGGACTAAAAAAGGAACAGTGATGAGAGAATTAATCAAGAATTCTGATAACCAGAAACGAGAACTTATCGACGGGGTCAAAATATTTTCTGAAAACGGCTGGGTGCTAATTACTCCCGATAGACTGACTGCTTCATTTAATATTTTGGCTGAATCAACAGATGCAAAAAATACACAAACTCTTCTTGCCAAATATCAAAATCTGGTAAAAACCTTCCAACAACAATAATATGTTTTTAGTCTTCTTTCATGTTCAGTTTTTGAACAGAAATGCCGACTATAAACAGTATGGTAAATAGATTAAACAATCTAAGTAATATTATTTTAGCCGACCCCATTCAAGATATACATCTAATGAGTGCGAAAGAGCAGCAGCAAAACCTTACATTACACATATTTGAAATTCTCAATAAACAATCGATAACTAAAGAAGTTATACGGGAAGTATTATTAGGAATTAAAACATACACAGGTATCGAAGCTGTTGGTATTAGATTAAAAGATGGTGACAATTACCCGTACTATGAGACCTCTGGTTTTTCACTTAACTTTGTCAAATCAGAAATGAACCTTTGTGCTGTTGATAAAAATGGTGACATATTACGAAATAGTAATAATAAGCCTTATCTTGAATGTTTATGCAGAAAAGTTATTAGCGGAAATATTAATCTCGAGTTACCTTGTTTCACTTCTTATGGTAGTTTTTGGACGAATGGAACTACAGAACTAATAAAAAACAACTTATTACAGATACATTTACGCAATCGCTTCAACAAAGAAAGGTATGAATCGGTAGCACTCATTCCAATTAAAACAGACAATGAAATTATAGGGTTATTGCAATTAAATGATTATAAGAAAAATATATTTACCAATGACTATATTCAGTTCTTTGAAAAATTGAGTAATTCTGTTGGTGTTGCTGTTACTCGAATGCAAACAGAAGAAAAATTATACAAAAAAGAAAAAAAACTTATTGAAGCAGAAAAGGTTGCACAAATAGGATATTATGATTTTGATATTATAACAGGCACATGGACAGGCTCAGAAGAACTATATACTATCTTTGGAATAAATAGTAGTTATCCAAACGATGTACCGAGTTGGCTAAAACTTGTACATCCCGACCATAGAGATATGATATCTCATTATCTACTTAATGATATTTTACGACAAAATAAAAAGTTTGATAAAGAATACAAAATAATAGAGTTTGCAACCGGCAAAGAAAAATGGGTTCACGGATTAGGTGAATTAAAATTTGATGAGAATAAAAATCCGGTTGAAATGTTTGGTACAATCCAAGATATTACGCAAAGTAAATTATCAGAAAAAGCATTACAATCTTCTAACACTGCTCTCAAAGAGATACTGAATAGAATTGAAATAGAAAAAAAAGAACAAATATTATCTGTGCAATCTCATGTAAACAGGACAATTTTACCGCTTGTAAGAAAACTGAAAATTGGAGCTAATGATTATCAATCAGGTTATATTTCTTTAATTATTGATAATCTTAAAACAGTTGCCTCCCCTTTTGTTGGCAAACTTGAAACTCTATTTGTTAATTTATCACCCCGAGAAATTGAAATTTGTAAAATGCTCAAGGATGGAATGACTTCTAAAGAAATCGGGGAAATGCTTGGAACTTCAGCAGGTACGGTATTTAATCAACGTAAAACTATTCGGAAAAAACTCAATATTGCAAATGATAATATCAATCTTGTGACGTTTCTAAAATCCATTTAATATAAAACATCATGTTCTCATTCTCTTTGTAAGTCTATATAGTGCCTACCTTTATGACTCTCAATGTGGATTTTCTATTGGATATCCCATATATCCAATATATATCTATTTTTCATACCGCAAGTATAATTGACAAGAACCGAAAATTAAAAGAGTACAAGAACCACGGTTGTATTATCAATAAATACAATATAGGGCAATATCCTATTTAAGAAATCGACAAGGAGTATGTTAAGTTATCTGCTTTTGATTGACGGGGGTAGCAATCAAAAGAGAAAATTTATAAAGAATTTATTAAACTATTTAAGGAGAGAAACATGTTTAAAAATCTGAAAATTGGAACAAAAATTGGTGCGGGTTTTGGCTTACTAATTTTAATCGCTTGTTCTTTAGGCGGATTAGCGATTTACAATATGGGGAACGTAGAGACCGAATCTACTAAACTTAGTGTAGAATATGTCCCTGAAGTAAATATCGCCAATAAAATTGAAAGAACTTCATTAGCCGCTATGTATGCAATACGTGGTTACAACTTCTCTGGAGAAGAAACTTATCTCACAGAAGGTAATGAACATTTGAATGAGCTTGGCAAGCTTCTGGATGAATGTGACGATTTAGCCGCTAAATCAAAAGATTTAACTTCTCTTGCTTCTGCCGTTATCCAAGCAAAAACTGGATATTCGGAATATAACGATATTACAAAACAAATTGTAGAAAAAAATAATTTGCTTGTAGGTAATCGCAAGAATCTTGAAAAAGCTGCTAAAAAATATATGCTAAATTGTAGTTCTTTTGTAGCTGAGCAAAATACGGCATTAAAAAAAGAAATCGCTTCCGGAGCAAATTCTAAAAAATTACTTCAAAGACAAGAAAAAATAAAACTGGTAAATGAAATTATTGAATTAGGTAATGAAAGCAGAATTGCTGCCTTTAAATCACAAGCACTACGCTCGCCAAAAGTAATTGAGGATGCCAGACAAAACTTTAACGTCATGGATGAAAAATTTAGTGCTTTAAGCAATATTTCTCATGAGGAAAAAGAAATCAAAGAAATTGAGTCAACTCAAGAAGCTGCCCAATCATATTTGGGGGCAATGAATAATTTATTAGAAAACTGGCTTGCTGTTCAGGAATTGAGCAAAGAACAAGATCTCGCCGCTGCAAAGGTATTACAAAGTGCTCAGAATACAGCTAAATTTGGGATAGAACATACTCAAAAGGTTGCTGATAATGCCGTGAGCCTGTTAACTTCATCATCCACAATAATGATCATAGGTTTAATCTGTGCATTTTTAATTGGTGTTATACTTGCATTCTTTATTGCACGTGCTATATCAAAGCCAATAAATAAAGTTGTTGATCTTACTGAAAACATGAATAAAGAATTTGATGACATGGTTCAAGTTGTTGAACTTATTGCCAATAATGATTTAACACAACAATTCAATGAAACTGAGATTGAACATATTGGTATTGACTCAAAAGATGAAATCGGTATTTTGGTTAATGCTATTGAAGGAACATTAGAAGCAAAAGCTACCATGACCTCAGCTTTAAATAAGATGACAAAAAATCTTTCTCAAACAATTGGACAAATTGGTAATACCGCATCAGAAGTTGTATCAGCCGCAACAGAGGTCGCTTCCTCATCAGAACAGATGTCTCGTGGTGCCAAAGATCAGACTGATCAAGTCACACAAATATCGACAGCCGTAGAAGAAATGACAGTAACTATTGTCGAATCCTCTAAAAATGCCGGCGAAGCAAACTCTGCCGCCGAACAAGCAGGTCAAACTGCCGGAGACGGTGCTCAAATTGTAAGTGAAACTATTCAAGGCATGCAGGCAATCGCAACTGTGGTTCAAGAGTCCGGAGAATCTATTGGTAAATTAGCTGAGTCTGCTAATCAGATAGGTGCAATTGTTGAGGTTATTGATGATATTGCCGACCAAACCAACCTGCTTGCTCTAAATGCCGCTATTGAAGCCGCAAGAGCCGGTGAACAGGGACGTGGCTTTGCTGTTGTTGCTGATGAGGTCAGAAAACTTGCCGAGCGTACAGGTAAAGCAACCGGTGAAATTACTGAAATGATTAAAGGTATCCAATCAGAAACTAATGAAGCTGTGCAGTCTATGGAAAAAGGCATTAAAGAAGTAGATAATGGTCGTGAATTAGCTGATAAAGCCGGTAACAGTCTCAATGAAGTTGTTACAATGTCAGGTCAAGTAGTAGACATGATTCAACAGATTGCCACAGCATCAGAAGAACAATCATCAGCCGCTGAACAGATTTCTAAAAACATGGAAAATATTGCTTCCATCGCAAGAGAATCTGCCACCGGTGCCGAACAATCTGCCGCCGCTGCTGAACAGTTAAATAGAAATGCTGAAGGTATGCAGCAGATTGTAAAGCAATTTAAAATAAAAGAAACTGCTGAAGCTTAGAAACGAAGGGGTTGTAATGGCTAACCAAGAAATTAACAATCTGGATAATCTGACTCAACTTGTTTCTTTTAAGTTGGGTCAGGAAGAATTCGGAATTGATATCCGAAAAGTTCAGGAAATAAACCGGATGGTGGAAATCACAAAAATTCCACAAGCACCACATTACTGTGAAGGTGTAATCAACCTTCGAGGTAAAGTTATTCCGGTAATAGACCTTCGTAAAAAATTCGATATGGAAGTTGAAGAGTGGACCAAAAATACAAGGATAGTAGTTTGTGAAGAGGGGGCTAATATTGTCGGTATGATAGTCGATGCGGTAGAAGAAGTTCTCCGTCTACCGAGTTCGACTATTGAACCGGCTCCCGGTATAGTAACATCAATAGGTACGGACTATATAAATGGTGTTGCCAAGCTTGATGAACGCCTGTTAATCTTTTTGAATATATCCAAGATCGTGTCAGAAATAAATATTTCCGAAATTGACACAGAACTCGTTTAATAATATGTTAATTGTTTTTTGTTATAACTTAATTACCTAACTTTTTTCTTACTTTTGGTTCAGACAGGAGCTGTTAAGCTCCTGTCTGTTTTTTTATATATATCGGTCAAAACATTTTTCTAATGCGTCACATTGAGAAGTATGAGAGTAATACTGCAAGGCATCTTCTCTTGCTTGTTTGGCAAGATTATCTTTAAAAGTAGCATCTTGTAATAATCTCTCAATAGATAACACTATCTCATCAGAATTACCGGATTGATACAATAACCCGTTTTTCTCATGCTGAATTATTTCTGTTGTCCCGCCCTCGTTAGAGCCGATTACAGCAAGCTGCGATGCCATTGCCTCAATAGTTACCATCCCAAAAGTTTCCGACCCTGTTGTCAGACAAAAAATATCTAATGCTTTAAAAGCTGTCTCCACATTATCTAAGTGCGGTCTAAAATGAATTTTATCATTCAAATTATATTTGTCAATGAGCGTATCAAGCTCTTGTTTATATTGCCGTTCTTCATTTTTGGTACTGTCCCCAACCAATAAAATATCAATATCAATTTTGTTTTGCTGAAGTTTGTAAGCCGCCTCAATTAACAGATGCTGACATTTTTTCGGGTCAAGCCTTCCGATAAAACCTACAATTTTTTTATCTGTCGGTAAATTTAAGATTTGTCGTGCTTCTGTTTGTGTTACTGAACATTGTACAAACCTATCAAGTTCAATCCCAAATGGGATTACATTGATTTTTGATTTTGGAATTCTGCTTATCTCTGTCAGTCTTTTGGCAAACATATTTAAAGGAGCTATCCAACAATCAAGCTGTTTATAAATAAAATTATGTAGAAAATCTTTTTTATTTCCCCCAAGATGCATATGCTGCATATACAAAAGTTTAAAGAATTTGCGATTGAACAATTTTGCAAGACTCATCATTGGGAAATTTTTATTTAGATGAAACAGCACTAAACGAACATTTTCTTTTTTTAAAGAATCTGAAAGTTTTTTTGCTTGTAATAAATCGTTAAACTTAGAAGTTGAATCAAGATTTCTGATTTCAATATGGTTTTGGTTTGCTTGAGAAGATAATTCAGAATCCTGCGGACAATAAAGTAAAATATTTCTCCCCCGTTTATTAAGCCAAACACAAAGTCTCAAGACATTCATTTCAAGTCCCCCCCATGATCTTGACGGACAAATAAATGCAACTTTAGATTTTGACATACACTCAGTATCTTAAACTAAAAGAGAAGAAACAAAGAAAAAATCAGTCGGAGATTTCTGAATCTGTTGATTGATTAGACACTGAATCATCTTTGAGCATCAAAGAAATAGGAATGAGTATAAGATAGCCAAGCACCAATAAAATAGGTGCCAATGTG
>CAJVYT010000196.1 GCA_913009765.1 uncultured candidate division Zixibacteria bacterium | reverse complement strand
TTACTGTTTTTTTGTTTTTTTTTTTTTTCAAGCAGAAGACGGCATACGAGATATATCAGTGTGACTGGAGTTCAGACGTGAGCTCTTCCGATCTAGGCTAGTGCTGCGTAAAAATTTACCAAAAGGAGTTAATCTCGCATCATCAGGCAATAGATGCCCATCTTTATCCCTCTCGTCAGTCATTGTCCTGAATTTATACATCAAAAAAGGTTTTTCCCTAAGGCCTGGGCGTTGCTGTCTGAACAATACAGGAGCCCCGAAACTTCTCTTAATCTTCCATGCCACCAGAATTAAAATCGGTAGCAATAAAATCAGTCCAATCCCAGAAAACAGCAAATCAAGAAATCTTTTCATGACCCCGAGCAACCTTTTCAAGGATATCGACAAATTTATCTGCAAGTTTTTGTCGATCAAACTTATCCTTAGCTAACTTTCTGGCATTTAAACCCATTTCTCGCAACACTTGCTTGTTATCTGCAGCGTAAATTAACTTGCCAGCAAAAGCTTCAGGGTTGTCAGGCTCAACCGAAAACCCACACTCATGCTCCTTTATGAGGAATTGGGAGGAATTGGGGGACAGACCACGTTTTTATTTGCGAGCGACATGATTATTTCTTGGCCTACCAGCTTTGCCTGGGCTAACACGATGACCAAGCATTTCGGCTATTTCACTCACAAATCGGCTGTCGCCAAGAGCAAAATTTCCATTGGTAGCTTGCCTTATTTTATCTATTTTGCCAGAATTCAGTTCATGACTGAATAACCCACGATACGCCGCTTGCCTCTCTGTATCTGTCTGGCCAAGAGCCAAATAAAGCGGGTGATGGCTTATCAGCGATGACTTGGCGCCCTGGCCATTGACAGGGTAACTTGACCAACGATATTCGCGGGGATGCGTTACCATCCCGGCCCGCACAGGATTCATTTCAATATATCGCTGACAGAAGAAAAGATATTGCTTCTGGTTAATTATGCAGGAACGAAATCTTCCCTCCCAAAGAGTACCACTACGTTTGTATGTCCGGTTGATATACTGAACATATCGCTGCCCAAGGCGCTTCATAAGCCTGCCGGCACTTTCGGGTTGACTCGGAGTCAAAAGAATATGGACATGATTAGTCATCAAGACATAGGCATGAACTAAACAACCGGCCTCTTTGGCATATTCCTCCAGCCATTCCAGATAAAGCAGATAGTCAGTATCGGCAAAAAAACAGGTATGTCGGTTATTGCCGCGTTGAATAATATGAAGCGGAATGTCTGGTACTATAATTCTGGATCGCCTTGGCATAAAGACACTGATACTATAAACGGGTGAAGAAAACAATAGAAAATCGTGGTCTGTCCCCTATTGATTCCTATTGATTCCAGAATGGAGAGGCGGCGGTGGCCTAATACAAGATTGGGCTCACCGGCAGACCACACCCCACTAGAATTTGGCCCGCGGTATACTTGTACCGACAACATGGCATTAACAAGTCTTACTGTGTTAGCACCATGTCCAATAAGACCTGCTATACCACACATGATAAAAGGTAAACCTTGGCCAGCAACAAACACATTACTCTGTGATAAGTTGGTAAATATTTTTCATTAGCCTTATTTTGACGCCTCAATGTATAACGATTGAGGTTGCCTCTCTAACGAGTCGACAATGAGATCAGGGATACGGCCTAACCTATATTTAACTCTCTTGATATCACTAAACCCAACATGTATCAGCAAGTTTTTTATAGTCTGATAATCATATGCGTATTGATGATTAAAACCACGAAAGATGAGATTGACAGCGATCATAGCTGTAAAATTGATATTTTTGTCTTGCTTACGAACTGGTTTGCCACCCAATCCATCTAAACCATCACCAATTTTTTCTGGGTATCCTATATAAGGAAAGTCTACAGCCTCTCCATTTTCACTTTTATTATACAAGTTAAGATACATACCACTATCCGGGAGGATGATTCTCGCAACACCACCAGGCAGTAGGACCCTATAAAACTCTCTAAGTACTTCTGCACATTGCCAATAGCCAATATGTTCCAAACAATGTTCGCTGAAAATGCCGATTATTGTCTCATCTTTTAGGGGTAATCCCTGAGTAATATCTCTGCAAATATCTAGCCCAGGCCTCCAATGCCAATCAAGATTTATAAAACCGGTTTTGATATTGGAACCGCAGCCAACATTCAGCAATTGCTTATCATGGACTTTTGTACTAATAAAAAAATTTCGGTTACGAATTAGTTTTCCGATAGCATTTTGTACTTTTGTATAAGCAAAAACTGATTTCAAAGGAAAAAGACTCATATTTTATTAATTTTTGTTTGGGCAACTAAGACGGGAGTTGATATCTTAATCTATTTTCAATATTTTCCGATCACTAATCAATCTATACGGCCTTCGGCCTCACATACACGTTTATAGTGCCACTTCTCGTTGCGGTGTTCAATAAATGGAAAAATTCGCTTAAAATGTATCTTCAGTAAAATGATAGAAAGTCGTATAAGTGTTTTCCAGCGGGTTGATAAGGATACCAAGCTATCGTTTGCGTAATAACTATACAAGATCTCATTCTCAAGTACTTTCTCCATACCTGCCCAGCGTGCTCGTTTCAAATCTGCTTCCGGCCATGATGTGGAAGGCAGTTGATGAAGATCTCGCAACATCTGCAGGTAGGCTTTCACTCCTTCCTGCTTGTGCCAAACAGCCTTCATCTTATTTCTCTCTCGCCATTCGTCAAACTCCCCCACGGCATACGACTGGCTGATATTCTCCTTGTGAACGCGATACCGCACGAGAGGAGTCTCAATATGAAAAGCTTTACCATCTCCGAGTATAAATGCCCGCATGAACAGAGGGTTGTCTTCCAGTATCAGGTTGTCAGGCAATGTTCCAAAGGCATCAAAAACGCGGCGGCTTAGCGCGAGCGACGCTGCTCTCACGCCACCAAAGCGGTTGAGCATGCCTTGCTCCAGCGAATTAAATTCACAGCGCGTATGGATTTTTTTCGCCAGGTCACGCCCTTCTTTATTTATACATTCAAGGTCCGAGTGGATCGCGTGTATTGCCCTATCACCTTCCAGCCAAGCATTTACCGTAACCTGCGTTCTGTCCGGTAGTGAAATGTCATCCCCGTTAGCAAGCAGTATCAACTCGCCCTTTGTTTTCTGCACAGCGGCATTAATCTGGCTGCCAATGCCAATATTCGTTTCATTCTGATTCAGTATGATTTTATGTGGGCCGTGATATGCAGCTGCCATTTCCTGCATGATCGAGAATGTTCGATCAGTCGAGCCATCATCAGAAAGGACGATTTCCAGCGGAGAATAATCCTGCGCCAATGCACTTTCTACTGCTTCTCTGATGAATTCTTCTTCGTTGTAGGCGTAGAGAACAAAGCTTACCAAAGGGTTATTTTTCATTTTATTGGCCTTTGATCAATACAGCCGTGACATGCGGATATATTTCTCGATTCATGCTTGCTCTTGCTATAAAACCTTTGAAAAACGTTACCTGAGATTATACCTTACTGTTTTTTTTAATGTATTAAAATATTCAGACAATGTTGCCAAGATAATCAGAAAAGCCAGAGGCAGGTAATGTGAGAGGTAACAGATTGCCTCTCGGATATAACGTTCCTCATTTATGCATAAATGACAAAGGTTACTAATAGGCGGTGTGAAACTGAAGAAATATTCTCTATAACTATCAATGTTATCAATGCGTTCTCCTCCTGCGTAATAAATTTCCACGTAAGAACCCAAGTAGCCCTCCATGTATCCTTAAACGCACTAAAGGATCCTCAAGAGCAAGTAGCGTGGAACATAATATGGTGGCATATCGGGTTTTTTTATGATAAGCTTTTTCTAAACCACGAATTCGGCCAACCCATACCATTTGCCTCAGCGTAAAATCTGCTTCCCGCGCTACTTCAGTTTGCGTGCTGCTTAATAATTTGAACAATATATTAATTCGTTCGGGCCAATGTTCATCGCGTCCTGTACAGGTTTTCGAACTGCAATGGAGGCGAAACCGGGCAAGGAGATTCGGTGTATATCTGACTCGAGCTCGACTCGCTAACAATCTGATGTAAAATTCCCAATCAAAATAGAAATACATCGTTTCATTGAGATAACCACACTCTCGGACCGTGGGAAGACTCAGCCAAATGGCAGGTTGGTGATAATCATCGGTTCCCCTGATCAATGATCGAAGAGTCAATCTACCTGTCAATATCTCTTGCGTCTCCCCATTGTGATCAAAGTTCACACAGGCTCCAGTAAGAATATCATGGTTCTCTATCAACTTTTCAATTGAGCGCAGGGATCCGGGTTCCAATAGATCATCGGAATTCAGCCAATTAAAGATATCGCCTGTGCAAAGCCGGAGTCCTTTATTTATCGCATGAGCCTGCCCCCGGTCTGGTTGGCTCTCCCAGAAAGTTAACCAAGGTTCATATTTTTTTATGATCTCTACTGAATTGTCGGTGGAATCACCATCGATGACAAAGTATTCCAGGTTTGGATAGCCCTGAAGTAATATCGACCGAATTGTCTCCTCAATGAACTGCCCCTGGTTGAAACTGGGCGTGACGATGCTGATCTTAGGCCAGGGACGGCCATCGGGCATGGTGTCCGACAATTGTGGACTCTCCTCCGTCCAGGGCCAGCCGCTTTTGCCGGACGGGGGCGGAGGAAGTTCAGTTAATCTTGGACAGTGCACGATTCTCACCCTTCTTTAATTGCCAATCTTCCAGGATCTCTTGATACCAATTCAAATATTCGCTCACCTGCTGCTCCAGGCTGGAACGACCACGAGCAACTTTGGCCGCCTGAGCGCCCATTTCCCTACGAAGTCCATCGTCAGAAAGCATTTGCTCAATCCGAAAAGCCATCATTTCAGTATCTCCCGATGGCACCAAGAACCCTGTCTTCCCACCTATCACCTGCTCCGGAATGCCGCTTATCGGATATGTAGGCACCTCTGGCAAGCCTGTAGGCAAGAGTTTTCTGCATCAGCAAGATCTCTTTATGTAAGCAATGTGTCGAAAAGAGCCAAATACCGCCGGGCTTGCAATTCAGAACTATACTCGGCTTCGGCAACGGTGCGACATGAATCTCGTAAGTTCAGACCGTCATGTAAATCAGCCAGAGCGGCGTCAATTGCCGTCGCAGGTACTTCGGGTGATACTTCATTCGCTAACCAGCCTGTTTGACCGGGACGGACCATGTCCGGCACGCCGCCAACGGCAAAGCCTACCACGGGTGTACCACAGGCAATGGATTCCATCACGGTGTTTGGCAGGTTATCCACCAATGCCGGATGCACTAATAGATCAGCAGCATTATAGGCGAGTACCTTTGTTCGCTCGTGATCAATGTAACCAAGAGGATATAAATTAATGCCTTCAGCCGCGGTAGGGAGATGCCCATACCCCAATGTAATCAACGTCAGGGGGCGAGTTCGAACCTTTTGGAGAACTTCAACCAGAATTTTACCGCCTTTGCGGCGTTCGTTAAGGTTTTGACCTGCTGTCAGCACTACTGGCCCAGGTGTCTCGATACCCAAGGCCATTCTTGCCAAGTTTTTCTCTATGGGTCTGTAAACTTCTAAAGGCAACCCATTAGGGATTACTTCTACGCGGTGACCCTTCCAAAGGCCACGTGTTGCTTGCTGAGCCAACCAGCGTGATGGACACACAGCAACAAGACCTGGATACTTGGCAAAAAGCTTTTCACGATGCCGCCACCCCCCTGCAATACTATTTGGAGCCAAGGTAGGATATTCGGTAGGCGTCGAACATGCAGCATCACAACCGTTAATAAACTTACGGCAATCGTAGTTATAAGCACACCGACCGGTGAAACTCCACATATCGTGCAATGTCCACGCCGTAGAAGCATGGCGGGCGCAGACTGCAAGCAAATCAGGCGACCAACCAGCACCGTGCAAGTTGTGCACGTTGATCACGTCTGGACGCAATTTTATGAGAAGATCGTGAAGCCGTTGACAGGCCAATCGCGCCCGTGCGTAAATTGCGAAATGCCCGGAGACAGTTTCGAGCGCTTTCAGCGCCGCTATGTCCCACAATCGTGTCCTCAATGCCTGTGTGGCCCACGGATGCACCTGTCCATCTGGATAACCAACTATGCGGGTGACTCGGACACCTGCCTGCACCAAGGCTTCCGCCAAGCGGCTGGCCGCAATTGCAGCGCCACCAGAAGTTTCCACATCTGAAAGCATTACAACGTGCATAGGCTAGGGCTCCTGCCACGCATATAGATGTAGCAAAGATTCATCATCAAAGATGGCATAATTTCTTTCATAAAGTGTAACCAATCCTCTGAGCCGTTTCTCTTACAATCGGAAGAATTTTAATCATATTCCTGTAATTTTTTTCTTTCCATTTTTCTCTTTTTGGCTTTGAAATGGTGGTTCGACTCAAGGGCGGATTTTTTAAATATTCTCTTACCCTCTCGCACCACTTAAGAGATAATCTGTTTGCTATCTCAGCGATAGTATCTTCCGGAGATTCTACTAAATCCTCGTATCGCACCCAAATCAAATGATCTTCTTTATTTCTTTTCTCAAAAAAGCGTAAAACATATTCTATATGTTGTTTCCAGCTCCAAGCACAAATTACTGGCAAAGGCTGGTTAACAATATCCGTCCAATTAGGCGGTGCAGGGTAAGTCCAATGGTAAACTGTCGATTTCAAATTTTGAATGATATATGTAAGCTGAGGTTTCCCAAATTTTTCTATGTACGCCCATCCTTCTATCATACTGCTGATATTTGCCCTGGGATCACGTATGAGGAAAATATAACACGCATCAGGGAACACTTTTTCTATTACTTCAAGGTGGAAACAGTTTGCGATTGTCTTATCTATATACCGGATTGGTTTAATTCCAATTTTATATTGAAGTTGCTCCCATTTGCTAATATCTTCATTTCTTTTAATTAAGACATTACTCACCACACTTCGGTAGATCCTTTCTTTTAGCATACGGATCTTTCGTGATGTAGCTTCATTGGAATCAACGTAATCAGAAGGATTACTTAAGCGATCGTATGGAAATATTTCCCACCATAAGCCGTCAGCTTCATAGTCCAGATACATCAACCCATCAAATTTCGTTAAACATTCAAACAGAAAGGTGGAACCGGAACGAGGGGGCGCCAGAATAAAAATAGGTCGATCAAAATTCTTATAAAATGGAAATGCATCAGTAGTATCAGAAATCTGTGCCACTATTTCACTATTAATTTTTAGAAATTTATTACAAATTTTTTTGGGATTAAGTGTCATTTTACCACTTTGCCTTGAATAATCTTAACTGCTCAACATAAACCTCAGAGTCATAGGTTTTTCGCATGAGTGCTCTAATCATGTACCGATAAAGTCGAATGTTGGCGTATGTGAACCCCGGCATCCCAGCGCTGCAAGACGATCAGGACGCAGGCAGTCAAGCGTTATAATTAAGATGTTGGGCTTGGCTTTCATTACCCTGAATCCGTGAGGCCCACTGCACTTCCTCCTCAAAATTGAGGTAGTTTTGAAAAACATTTACACAGGGGGGCTCTTTTTCGACAGCATGGGCCATATTTTTGTTAATTTATACCTGATCTTTGAAAATTACGTAAAAATAGTCAGTTAAAGGACACAGCTATCCATCCGGGCTCCAGGCCGCCGACTTCTTCAGATCGGAAGAGCGTCGTGTAGGGAAAGAGTGTAGATCTCGGTGGTCGCCGTATCATTAAAAAAACAAAAACAAAACAACAAAACAACAAAACAACAAGTAGAGACACGCACACACAAACCACACAAAAGC
>CAJVYT010000195.1 GCA_913009765.1 uncultured candidate division Zixibacteria bacterium | reverse complement strand
TTTTCAAAACGTAAAAGAGAAATAACTTTATCAAGACCTTTACGGCGGGTAATATTGAGATTCAGACTCTCCTGTCTTTGCAGTGATAATCTTGCAAGATTTGCATAGATATCAATAGTTTTTAAATCACTGTCATTAACGGTGAATGCTTTTGTATCTTTGATAAATAATAGAGCATCAGATGAATTAGCGGTTATTATTGGAAAAATAAGTGATGATTTGGCAATATATTTCTGTCCTTCATCGGTAGTAGTTTCTTGATTGATAATTAACGGTTTTTTCTTATCAAGTGCTTCAATCAGGGCAGTTTTATAATTTTCAGACAAATCTATAATAGGTTCTGAACCGCCATAAAATTGCAGAAAACCATTTTTTAACCCAAATAGATGAACTGATTTACTATCAACAACTCCTACTAACGAACGACAATATGATGCTATAACATCAGACGCATGAAGCGATGCTGTGGATGAAAAGAGTCTTCGGTTTAGTTCCGCATGAGATTCTGTAACCTCATCTTTTTCTTTTGTCAAATGAGTCAGTTCTCTGGCAAGTTTTGTTGATTTCACTTTTTCAGCCAACCACTCAGCAATTGGAGATAAGAATTTTATCTCTGTTCTGCTAAAGAATTGTTTATTTTCAGAGAGTAAAACAATAGCACCGATTTTTTCGGTTCCGGAAATCATAGGAAGTACTAATGTCGAATTATATTGAGTGTCAATAGCCTGCTTGGCATTATCTGCACACACAAATTCTCCTGCAATCATTGGTTCTCCTAATTCAATAGACTGCGTAATAATATTTTGTCCGAGTGGATATTGTTCTAAGTGAGCCGTATCTTTTTTTGAAAGTCCAATAGATGAAGCCAGCACTAATTGTCGACGATTTCTATTCACTAAAAACAAAGCCCCAACTGTTTCATCTACATTGGAAACAATCTCTTTTAATGAAAGGTTAAATAGTTCCATTAAATGATATGGGTCACGAGCATCTTTTTGTAATTCAGAAAGTAAAGATAATTTTTGTTCCTGTACTATGATATCATCTTTTTGTGTTTGCCAATAATCAGCAAAAAGTACCAATCCGACAACAGTCAACACAGCTCCTAAGAGAAATAACACAAAATGGACAATATCTATAACAGCATACGCACCGGGGATAAACCATTCGGCGTAATCTGAAAGATGAGTTATTGAATTCCAACTGACAGCAAGCAGAAGAATAAAAACTCCGATAAAAAATGGAACCCGACCGGCAATCACACCCGATGAAAAGAACTTAATTCGGGCAGATAAAAATATTGCAAGAACGAGAAATACAAATGGGGACAGCCAATAAAAAAGTAAATTATCCATTAGTTCGGCTCCACTATCTCTCCGTGCAATGTAAATGCATCTGCAGCAGTTATTTTAACAGGCACTATAGCACCCTCTTTAAAACCCTTATCTTCAAAAAGGACTGTTTTGTTTCCGTCTGTTCTTGCTCTCATTTTTTCAGGAGACCTTTTAGAATATCCCTCTATAAGAGCAAACCGTACCTGATTTAGTTCCCGCTGATTCTGCTCGTATGATATACCATGCTGTAATTTTATTAACTTATTAAGTCTGCGAATTTTATCATCTTCGGAGACATCATCGACAAAATCTGCGGCAGCTGTTCCGGGGCGAACGGAATATCGGAACATGAATGCCGAATCGTACCGAACATCAGAAACAATTTTTAACGTCTCTTCATATTCAGATTCTGTTTCGGTTGGATAGCCAACAATAATGTCGGTCGTAAGGACAACATACGGAAGATTAGTTTTAACATATTCAATAATTTTCATATAGTGTTCAATGGTATAAATCCGACCCATTTTCTGCAAAACTCTATTTGAACCTGCCTGCACCGGTAAATGAATATGAGGCATAATTGTCGAATCTTCAGCCATGACATCAACTAACTGTTTTGATAAATCTTTTGGATGAGAGGTCATAAATCTCAAGCGTTTAATTCCTGACTCTTTGGCAACACGTGATAAAAGTTTAGGGAAATCGGTATCGTTATATTTGTAACTATTTACATTCTGCCCTAATAAAGTTGCCTCAACTACTCCCTCGTCAACCATCTTTTTGACAGCATCAACAATATAATCATCAGAATGAGACCGCTCTTTTCCTCTGACATATGGAACGATACAATAGGTACAATAATTGTCACACCCTCGCGAAATTGTTACAAAACCTGAATACGGTGTCTCTTTGACCGGTTCTATCATATCCATATTTTCATGTCCAAAGGCAGTCATAACAGAACTGGTTCCCTCTATTCCCTCAAGAGCATCAGGGAGTTCAAAAATTCGGTCAGTTCCTAAGACATAATCAACATGCGGAACTTTTTTAATTAAATCATCAGCAAGACGTTGAGCCATACATCCAACTACAGCAATTTTCATAAACGGTTTTTCACGTTTGTATTTATATATTTCACCTAATCTGCCGAAAACTCTTGACTCAGCTTTCTCTCGAACAGAACATGTATTTAAGACAATAAGATCGGCATCTTTTTCATCTGCTACCCTGCGATATCCGCGAGTAGTCAAACTTGTAGCCAAAATTGAAGAATCAGCTAAATTCATCTGACAGCCATAAGTAGAAATGTGAAATGTCTCTATTTTTTTATTTTGTGTCATACTACTTTTTATATACTAAAATTCCTAATAAACCAAGCTCTCATTTCAATTATCAAAGATACACAATATTTAAATAATGTAAAACAAAAAAATAATTTTAGAATAGACTGCTATTACCCATTATAGATTCTGTATAAAAAAACCGCTATTACAGTCTGTAACAGCGGTTCTAACAATTTTAGAAATTTTTATTAAGGATTACCGCATAAAATCGGACCATTTTTAAACATATAATCAATCATTCGTACAATATCTGAAAGATTTAATATAGAATTACAGTCTACATCAGCAACTCTCCACTCAGGTTCCGGTCCAACACCATCAGCAAAAAAGTAATTAATCATCAAAACAAGATCAGAAAGATTTATAACACCATCCCAATTAAAGTCTCCTGTAAGTTCCCAAACCTTTAATTCAAAAGCCACCTTTTGTGGAGAATTTGAAGCTAATGGAGCATTTATAAGCATTGTATCTACATAGGTACCTAAGCTCATATTAATCGCATTTACGACAAGAACCATATCTCCGGGAACATTACCTGAGGTATTACTTGGGAATAACCATGGGATATTATTATCTACATTCCATTCCATACATCCGCCATAAAGATTTAACACTCTCAATACTGCATCATTACGAGGTCCTTCATTCTTTCGAGTCGGAATGATATAGTGCGAAGTAGGCAGTACTATTTTAGGAGTAGTTACACCGGGGATAACATTATATTTAACTATAATATTTTGAGGAGAATTAATAGTATTAATAGCAGAAACTGTAATCGTATCATAATAAGTACCCAAAGGAAGTTGTAAATCATTGGCAACAACAGAGACAAATTCAGGGATAGTGTTGTTCTCAAATTCTAACGAGAAGAGCTCAGATTCAAAATCAAATTGAGGATAATATGACTCACCACCCGAAACATTAGAGACATTAAAATATCCTTGAGGATTTAAAGCAAAAGCTCCTTGATCACACTCAAAAACATTAACTTCAACCGTATCGTTCATAATAATCTGAGCTGCTGTTTCAACATAATGAAACTGAAAAACAACAGGAAACGGAGAATTAATCGCCTCTGGAGAAGATACCCAAAGCGTATCAAAGAAATCCTCACCGGCAGAACCGGCTAAAACTTTAAATCCAACAGTTACTGTTTCGGGAGCAACTCCTGCGGTAGGATTTAAGGTAAATATCCTTGGTGAAGATTCGCTCAACGAATATGTCATACCGCCTGCCCCACCATTATAAATGAGAATCTCTCGAGGTGGAGCTGTTGACCCACTACTTTTCTCAACAATAATATAATTAAATGCTGAATCAACAGCAATCAACGGCAGATCAGAACCAACCGATAAATTAACAGGAATTTTTACAGGGTCGTTTGTTGCCTGAGGGTCAGTAACTATGATTGTATCAGAATAATCATTAAAACCTAAACCTGTTATATCTACTGATACAGTAACATCTCCGGAATTCACACCTGAAGACGGACTTAAAGAAAGCCAGCTTTCACTATTTGAAACAGACCAGTTTAAATCAGCACTTCCGACATTTGAATTAGAGATTGAAATAATTTTATCATCAGGGTTTGCCTCACCGGCAACTGCATTAAAAAAGAGTTCTGATTGAGAAACTGCAATAGTTGGCGGAGGAGGTTCTACAACAAGCGTGACAACAACCCACTGAGGTGAATTAACAGTTGTTGGTGCGACAACCTCAATTGAATCTATATATGTACCTGCTGTCAATCCTGTTGGATTTATAGAAGTTGTGATAGCTTGCCCCGAAGTTCCTTGAAGAGGACTGATATATATCCAGTCGACAGCTTCATTTAATGTAAAATTAAATGGATCCTGATCTGTTAAAATATCAAAAGTTTGAGATGGCGGAGCAGACTCACCCTCAACAGCCGTAAAATCAAGAAAATCTGACGAAAGAACAATGCTGGAAGGGTCAGATGGTGCGTTTGGATCTATAACAGTAAAACAATGCGGTCCATCCCAACTTGGGATAACTTCCGGTCCTGCCCATATCCATTCACCTGTTGGGGGATAAAATGTAGAGTCTAAGCAAATATGTTTTTTATGATAGATAGGATCAACAGGTCCAATAGTTATTGAATAAGTTATTTCATTAAAAGTTGAGGAAAAGCCCGGTCCAAAAATTGCAACTCCACCAAAGCCAATCGTATCCGCATCACTACCTGTTACAGAAAAATTGTCGATGCTAAAGATAAGATCAAACAACTCTCCCCATCCAAATGAAAAAGTATCTCCAACCATTGATGTCCATTCAGCTCCATCAGTTGAATAAACCCTGAACCCATTTGAAAAACCACTATGACTTGAACCTTCAACATTTATGCGAATATCAAATTCAACCTGTTGATTCACAAAAATAGTATCGTTACTAATACCGCCGGTTGTACCGTCAAGAGAAATAGCCTGAGAAAAGACTTCTCCATTTGTTATCAGCAGTATTGCCGCAATAAAACAGATTGTTATTTTTTTCAAAAGATTGCCTCCATGCACTTATTTATTTAAGTAAAATAACTTTATGTATATTTTAACGATTTCCACATGTATTAAATTAAGCTCGTTTTATTAGAAAAACATTGACTAATTATTAATTTATGAAAAAAATATATTTACCCGACATAATAATACGGAGTATTCGCACACTTGCAATGTAACACATATCACTGCTGCTTGTCAACAGTTTATATTATGCAGAATGCGAGTTTTATTTAACGGACTTTTTGGGATGAGTTTTTTTCTTCGCTGCTTTTGTCTTGGCAGCTTTTGTTTTTGCTTTTGAAGTACGAGATTTTTTCTTTGCTTTTTTTATCTCATCAGCAAATATCTTCTCAAGTGTAAATGTAGATGGAGTAAATTCAAGCAAACATAATTTCAATAGGTCATCAACTTTTTCCAAATAACTGATTTTTGTTTTACGCAGTATTTCTTTGGGTAAATCTTGAATTTCTTTTTCATTGGCTTTTGGAATAGCTACATGATAGATACCCGCTCTATAAGCTGCTGATATTTTTTCTTTTATACCGCCGACTTGTAAGACTTTCCCTCGCAATGTTACTTCTCCGGTCATAGCAATATCATTACGAATCGGGCGTTCGGATAAAATTGATGCCAACACTAAACTGACCGTCACACCTGCAGACGGACCATCTTTAGGTATTGCTCCCGAAGGAAAATGAATATGAATATCAAACTCGTTAAAATCATTAAAGTCAATACCAATACTGTCCGCTTTTGAACGTACATATGAATGAGCCGCCTGAATTGATTCTTTCATCACTTCACCTAAAGAACCGGTTGAGGTAATCTGTCCATCCCCTCGCATTTTGATACCTTCGATAAACATAAGGTCACCTCCTGCACCTGTCCATGCCAACCCGGCAGCAATACCTATTTCCGGTTTTTTCTCAGCTTTCTCAGGAATATAAAAAGATAACCCTAGATAGGATTCTAAATTCTTTTCAGTGAGTACCCATTTTTTCTTTTTATGGGTAACTTTTTCAAGCAAAACTTTTCTAAATATTTTTTCAAGCTGTTGCGATAAACCCAAGAGTCCTGCCTCTTGAGTATATGTATTTATTATCAATTCGAGTACTTTATCAGTCAGCTTAAACTCGGTTTTTGTAATACCGTGTCTTTTTAGTAACTTTGGAAGAATATATCTTTTGGTGATAACAATTTTTTCTCTTTCAATATAACCGGGGAGCTCTAATAATTCAAATCGAGGTATAAACTGTTCCGGAATTTCTTCATACGAACGAACAGAGCAAATAAACAACACTTTACTCAAATCAAACGGTAGTCCGATATAATTATCTAAAAATTTTGAGTTTAAGCGGCTGTCAACTACTTCAAGTAATGCCATATTAACCGACGAATCATTTTCTATATTAAAATAGTCGATATCCTCAACAAGCATCACCGGATCACTTGCACCGACATCTTGAAGCGTTTGCATTATTTTACCTGGCATTGCTCCTAAAAATGTACGAGAAGTACCTTTGAGTTCATTAACTTCAGATATTCCCCCAACAGAAACACGAATAAAATCTTTGCCCAATGCTGAGGCAATAGCCTTTGCAATAGCTGCTTTTCCGGTTCCCGGAGCTCCAATCAAACAAAGTGTGGGAGCTTCATCAATCCCGCCAAGATGTTTTCTGACTGATAGTTTTTGCAGTATTTGATCTTTTATATTTTTAGGACCGTAATAACCGGATGATAAAACTTTTTCAATATCCTCGATTTTATAATTCTCAGGAGTACATTTATTCCACGGAAGATTCAGCAACCAATCAAGATAGTTTTTTGTAACACCAAATTCTGCTGATGCTGTAGACAACTGCCCCAAACGATCCGCTTCTATCAATGCTCTTGTTTTAACTTCAACAGGAAGAGATGTATTTGATTTTATCTTATTTTTATATGCTGCCGAAGTTTCCTCTTCAATAAATTCCTCTCCCAGCATCTTTTTAATCTCATGAAGCTGCTGCCTGAGAAAACTTTTCTCCTGCTCATCTTCAAATGTTTTCTTCACATTGCTTTGTATTCGATGCAATGTTGCCACTCTGTTTAACTCTGCTTTTAGATGGCTAAGCAGTAATTTAAATCTGTGACTTAAATCAATATTTCCCAAAAGTTCCTGTTGAGAATCTAAAGATAGCCTAAAAAGAGACACAGCTGTATCTGCCATCAGAGACGGGTCTTCAAGTGACATTTTGAGTACTCTCAGATGTTCACCTGAATATGTTGGGTCAATACTTGTTATTTCAGAAACAACTTGTAAAACCTCATCCATCTTTTCATTTAAATTTTTAGGAACACGCTTTGAAGGTAAAACAATATCAACTTTTGCACTGATATATGGTTCTGTTTTGATAATTTCGATAATAGAAACACGTTTGAGTCCTTCAATAGTAGCAACTAACGAGTTTCCGGCACCTGCTTTAATATCACGAACAACCGCCAAAACACCTATTTGATGAATTGGTGCTGATGAATCTTCCGTACGTTTTGTATGAGGAGAATAGGTACAAACAAACTTTTTAGAGTCATTCTCACATTTTTTAAGCAGTTCTAAATTTTCTTTTCGACCAACTTGTATAGTAATCATTGTACCGGGGAATAAAATACCGGTTTGAAGCGGTAAAACCGGATAAGATCGGAAGAGCACACGTCTGA
>CAJVYT010000194.1 GCA_913009765.1 uncultured candidate division Zixibacteria bacterium | reverse complement strand
GAAAGGTACTAGTGTGTAGGAAACAAAGGGTATGAACAAAGCAATGCTAAGAAACGGAAAGATTGATTGAGAGTAGTGAAGATAGGGTATAGATTATTATGAAAGATTAGATATTTTTTTTTTTTCAAGCAGAAGACGGCATACGAGATATATCAGTGTGACTGGAGTTCAGACGTGTGCTCTTCCGATCTGAGAGAATAATTAATTTTAATATAAGTACTTCCGAGCATTATCAATAAATCCTAACTAATCCTATTTAATTGTTATCAAATTACAATTTTAGATACTTCTTCATTTTCCGACTAGGATACAGAACTATCTCATGATTTATTAGAACTTTCTCTATAACTGAACCAATATCCATTAATGTGTGAAACGGCATTGGATTATCCGGCACGATTCCATGCGCCTTGTTAGACTCCATACGCACTACACCACCAGCCCATGCATGCTTTGGTATTATCTTTCCTGGCTCTTCTGCAATATCATTAGTCCAGAAACGTAATTTTACTTCTATCATCTTCTGTCCATGTTTAGCCTCTTTGGCTTCTAACGTTGACTTAATATTCACAATACGGCTCCTTGTAACTCGTTTAGCTGGAAAGGCCCTACATTAGAAACTATTGGCATGGATAATTCTAATTCATGCTCTAATCTGCTTTATTTATTGATGCTAATTTATTGTTATTTAATAACTTCTAATATAGAATCTTAGTAATTAGATGATCAAATGGTTAATTCCATGGCTAAACCATATAAAAAACGCCTAGGAAATATTACATTGTCATCCGGTCAAGCATCGGCTCTAAAGGACGCTGTGCTCGGCAGATCTCATGTCTCTGGCTTAACTCATAATTTCTATCGATATCCTGCACGCTTCTCTCCTGACTTTGCACGTATTGCTATTCAGTTATTTAGTAAACCCGGTGATCTTGTACTAGACCCGTTCGTTGGTGGCGGAACAACTTTAGTTGAGGCTAGGGCACTAGGCCGGCGTGCTGTGGGTATAGATTTAAATAGCCTAGCTACTTTTATCTCTGAAATAAAAACCACTATCATGTCAAAAAAGGACATTGAAGAAATTCATAGGTGGCTAATTAAAATACCATCAAAACTTAATCTAAAAAATTCTGCAAAAATTGATGAAGGCTGGGGAAAATATTTTAGAAACATAGAGTGTAAAAATACTTGGCCAATTAGGAAATCAATACAGCTCGCTTTAAATCATGCCTCTAAACTAGAAGCATCAAAACATGAGAAATTCATCAGGTGTGTAATTCTAAGAACAGCGCAATGGGCGCTTGATTCAAAAAAATATTTACCAAGCGCATCCAACTTCAGAGATAAATTTATCCTTAACTCAAATGAAATGCTGAACTCGGCATCAATTTACTCTCATGCAGTTAAAAATGCAGATAAAACATGGTACTCAACTGGTCAAAAAAAACAAAGGATACTAAACCGCACATCGGTTGGCATTGAAGAAGATAATAGGCTTCACGGGATGCCAAAACCGAAACTGATCGTCACGTCTCCACCGTATCCAGGAGTACATGTTCTATATCACCGTTGGCAAGTAAATGGCCGAAGAGAGACACCTGCACCATACTGGATAGCTAACAAATTAGATGGAAGTGGTGCTTCTCACTATACATTTGGAGATAGACAGGAAGAAAAACTAACTAGTTATTTCGAAAATACATACAAGAACTTTCGATCATTAGCAAAAATTGCAGACAGACAGACTACACTTGTACAAATGATTGCTTTTTCTGACCCCTCTTGGCAGTTACCCCTATATCTAGAAGTATTACAAGAGGCTGGATTTTGTGAACAAATAATTCCATCTCTAGCAAACTCAAAGGATGGAAGACTATGGCGAAATGTACCAAATAGAAAGTGGCACGCTAGCTACAGAGGCAATACACCGTCATGCAAAGAAGTTATTTTATTTCACAAACTTAAATAAGCTTACATCACAAGTACGTTCCCAATCGACTAAGTATCTAGGTACAATGTAATTATAGATATAATTTATATTCTGATAAGTGAATTCACGCTTCTGGTCCATTATAAAGACTTCGTATAACCGGAATAATTACTCTAGATAGTCCATTAATCGAATGTTCTATCTTTTTTAAATCAGGGGCTACTTTTTCTCCATCCTCTATGCTGTTTTCTTCTTCCTGTTCTCGTATCATACCCAATGCAGATAATGTCAAACCCCACTTAAACCAAAACTTTAAAACCAATGGATCATGTTTCTTATTTGAAGACTCGGTCACAAGCGTGGAGTTATCAATATTTATATAGAAATCATAGCCCTCTCCAGCAGGTGCAGGTTTAATCTTTATTGCTTCTGACTGCTTTAAAATACCATGTTTTCCCCATTCTTTCCGGCTTACTTCTATGGGTATCGGTGGCTCAAAATTCTTCATAGTTGAGTTATTTTGTTCACTTTTGGGATTAACGCGTGGATTAGCTTTACCCGAAGGAGATTTCTTGTCAACTTTTTTATCTGCTAGGAGTGTGAACTCTGAAACAAATGGCATCACAGCGTTTATGTCGGATACTTCTAACTTAACCTTTACTTCGTCTCCTACATTAGCATTCCAAGGCACTCTAAACTTAACTGTAAATATGCCATTCCACAGATGTGAAGATTCAATGATGTCTAGGCTAGGATAGACACTTAATTCGCCATGATCATCAGGTCGACGGAAATAATTATTTTCAGCATCAGTCTCAAATTCAATTTTTACCGTACTATTTATTGGGCACTTCTTCTGTAAACCATCTTTTGGACACTTTAATAACTTAAATATTGTTGGAAATCTACTTCCAACAAACTTGGGGGAAATCCCTGGTCCAGTCCCTGTTAATAGAGAACCGCCAAGATTAAAAAATGTAGCTAGACCGGGATCTTTTTTTACAAGTTCTTCAAAAATACTATTTACTGCTGATGTATCCTCGTTAGCTTTTTCTCTTCTTTCTTGTCTTCTGCGTGCATTAAGTTGTTTAAGACCAGGATGATCCTTTAGTTCCTCAGTTATTGCTTTTTTTATCGCTTTTGTTTCATCAATTTTTCTAAACCGATCTCTCGCCCCCATTGAGATATCTTCCCACGCACCTGCATCAATATAATTGCATTCAACGGACACCAAAAGATCATCTTCAAGATAACCAAAATCTAAATTTCTAGATATGTAATCCTTTTTATAACCTTCATGAACCTGTCCATTTAGCAGATAATATATACCAGTAGGTAATTTCGTAGAGTCTACATCTTCCTTCCATACACAAATTTGTACAGGTAATACACCTATCCCTTCAACGTTGACTTCCGCTGTAGCTGGAAAGCCAGCTTCAAGCTTACCATTATCTTCCTTCGATGCATCAACCTGAATATTATTCCATATACCGATTACGGTAGTTGCATACATATTTGCACGATATGAACGTGTTTCCGTGATTCTAAAAGGTAAGCAAGGCGCCTGAATTATTCCTTCCACCTCTCGCCTTGCTTCAGTAGTTGCTATACTTTTAGAACTCCATTTGTAATTGTAAAGTTTTATGCAAGTTCCATAGTTCAACTCTTCAGCATATGGCTCAGGCGGCTTATTTTTCTTTGATTGACCTGGTAATACCTTAATTCCTGGCGCACTGAAACTCGGTACTTTTCCATCAGGCGCAAGATATTCGAATACAGATGTCCTAACACCACCACCCACAGGGCGACGTCTTCTAACAATAGTAAAACCCCACAACTCTCTAGTAAAATCATCTTTTTCTACTGGAGCATGCGGCTGTCTCTTCGACACTATCAGCTGTATATTATGTTTTCCACAAAACTGTAAAATTCCTGACCCACCTGCATTGAATTTTCCTTGCACAAAATTAACTTTAATTTTTGGGGATGACTGCGAGGTTGATAAAAATGAACTTGGAAAATTATAGGGCGTTTGACCTTCTCCTCTGTCTATAATTAAATATGAAGGAGCCGTTTTCTTACCAACAGCAACAAGATGGATATTATCGGCTAACTCTGTTTGTTCTGTTGCAGAGAGATAATCCAATCGTCCATTTTTTACTCCCATAAATTTCTCAACAGCTTCACTCATAGTTTTAGGCGCTTCATCAGATTCTGGGTCGATGTTTGCACCATGACATTCAGACATCAACACAGCATCAATACAATTGATAAATTTTTCTACTAGTGCGCCAGATGGGCTGTCAGCTTGATTACAAACTGTACTAAAGTTACCGGGATTGTTACCAAGAGGTCTCCATACTGCACGATTCGATAGCGGAAACCCTGCAACATCTAGTATTTTTACGACCTCATCTTCATCTTCAACCTGAATCAATGTATCAAACAACTCTTTAAAATCGTAGTTAGCAACTTTTTCCACGAAATTCATATCTATTTCACCTTGCAATTGTGTTTGTTAAATTACGCAGCTTCTTTATTTTTTTTTGAGCTATTTTTCATGGCCTTCCCACCTTTTTTTGTCTTCAAAGTATTACGTTTGTCTATACCTACGTGTCGCAACAGCGTTTCTAAGGTTGCTAATCGTGCTTGCCTATTTGACACAACTGATCCAGCGGTTATGCATACACCATCCCATAGCGGATTTACTTTTGAGCCCACACTTTTTCTCCAGTCCACATCTTTCAATTTGCTTAGCTTTCCCTTCCAGTCATTATTTGGTTCCTCTAACAAGTATCTACCTATACCACCTAGTGCTCGTAAAACAATTGCATGAGTGTTTATTTTCTCCTGTCTAATTGCGGGTGCTTGTAACTCGCCTTTCGTAACCCGTTTCCAATCTGATATCACATTAGAAACGTACGACCAATAGTCCACAGCTATCTCTAGTTTGTCTTTGTATGGGCCAGAACCAACCGTTTCGTTAAACTTGCTAAATAATTCTTTATTAGCATCGTACAAAGCAGTTAAAGAAAATAATTTATTCGAGCGCAAAGGCACTGAAACTTTTTCAAAATCAACCATCCCACGAAACGCTTCAACACGCTCACAAACTTCCATTGTTAAAGTGCCTAGGCTATCACGCTGATCATATAAAATGTTTAGCGACTTAGACGAACGTTGTGCAAATCGGTTTAAATCGGAAAACATTTGCTGCATTCGTTCTAAGCTTTCCATTGGGAAAAGAAGTACAGATATTCGATCTTTGCCAATAGTTGGATTCTCTTTAATTGCGCTCGCAATGGCAGCACAACGATGTTGACCATCATTGATTACAAATTCCATGCCCTCAAGGTCTAAATGTATAATTCCCGTATCAGGCATTTCATTATTCGCGGGTACAAATTCAATATCTGCTTTGTATGATGCTGTTATTGATGAATAAAGATAACTACCCTCATTATCTACCATGTATTTTGTCATCTGTGGTATTCGAGATACGTTTAAAACCCTCTGTGCTCTTAATTCAGGTGTAACTTCCTCCCAGTCATTAAATTTAAAAAATCTAGGGATTTCTGATAAAGCCATTGTTGTCAGGTAGTACTCTCTACCACCCATTCTGGCTCTCATAGCAGGGAATGTAATTTTCATAATTTCACCTTTATGACATTCAATATTTACAGCTCTTGATTGTGTATTATAGAGCTCTAATTAAAAAAATCAAGAGCTCTATTTATAATTAGAGAGAGCTCTATATCTAAGGGATAATATTTCAAATATTATTATTTATTCTACCTATTCAATAAGTTAGCTTCGAACTGATTGATTGTTTAGTGTTAAAACACATCGTCCTGATACAAATCCTTAGAAATTGTCGATCAATAAATTATGGCGATTTCACTGAAGCACACGACGATCATGCCAGAAAGGATCATATTTAATTAAGGATAGGGTGATTTACTTAGAATCTCTGACGAGCTTCATCATGTACTTTCTGAACGCACTTTATTTGTTCTGGTCGACCTATCCTGATGAAGAACACATCATCCCCTCGCCGGTAACCGGCGATACTGCTGCTTGCCAAGTTTTGAAGCTGGTCCCAATCGCGAGCCTCCGCGAATTCGCGCAATTTTAACTTCAGCTTTTCAAGCCCATTTTCGGTCATATTGAAAATTATCCTTATTTCGAGGCGCGCGTGCACTTGCCATAATAACTGCGTGGTACGCAACTGCTACCGCCCTCCTGCTTCGCTTTATCAAACAAACGTTGTGCCACATCGCAACGACCCTGTGCCGCTTCGAGATAACCAGCGAGCGCTTGACGATGCCCCGGTCGCAGGCCTTCTTTCTTCGTACGGCCAAGTAACTGTGTTGCTGCCGGATACATTCCCTCTTTAATCAGCACGATAACCGTATCCGCTCGTCTTTTGTTGCGCGCGGCTGCTTTCAGTTGCTTGATGCTTTTACTATCCGGGGTATACCGCCGTAAGTCTTCGGTTACAAGTTGCTTTCCTTCGAGCACAAAGGTCTTGCTCCCCCCAAACCAATGGGCATCACTTAGAAATTTACCTTCCGCGTCAAAGGCTATGACGGCCGCACGATATTCATTTTTTTTATCTTTGTCCGGTATCGTACCGATACTCGTAAGCGGAAGTGAGGTGGTAGTCAGCCTACGCCCGAGCACCGGTTCGAAAAAGGTTGACCGGCCTTCTTTACGGAGTTTAGTCACACTGAGAAAGTACTGAGTCGCCTCGGGATAGGGCGCCCAGGCAATCGAGTCTCGTGTGACCTGCGCCACCACTTTGTTTTTTTCAGCCGGCGGCCACAGGATTTTGACCTGTGGTCGGATGATAAACGTAATCGGAGTGGTCGGTGGATTGGTAGAGACAATTACGGGCAACCCCTTGTCGGTAATCATCGCAAACTTTTTATAGTGCCCGTTACGCAACTTCGGTTCATGCCCACTGACAAGCAAATACTTTCCGTCTTGCGGTTTGCCTTTCCAAGCGGTGGCCTGGATATTATTGAGGTGCCATGTCCCGGGGGCCAAGCGAACAGTAAAATGGCCTTTTTTATCGGTCACGAGGTGATCTGTCCTATACTTTCCGTTCAACGACAACGTCAGCGTAACCTCACTTGCCGACTTGCCGGCATAGATGATCCGCCCCTGCAGGTAACCCTTGCCCTTTGGCGGTGGGCTTTGTTTTCCCATCCCAGACCCACCGCCACCAAAGTAGACGGAGCTGTAGAACGGCTGCACTGTTGTCTCTCGGGCAAAACCGGTTGGCTTGTCCATGCTACCCTGCTTGCCCATAAGTGGAGACAAGGCTATCCCGACCAACAATGCATAGACGAACACCCCGGTTGCCAGAATCGTCAGCATTACCGCACCGATCAATCCCGATAGAGTCCATCGATATGCTTCACCAGGAGTTGCCTTACGAGCATCCAGGTAGGTAAGAATAAGGCTCACTACCCAAAGTAGCCCAACCCCACCGATGGCGACACGCCAGTATATCTGGACCTTAGATAGATAAGCGGTCATGTCGCCGCCGGCTCCCATATGACCCATGGCAGCGTAGGTCATGGCGTAAAACATGACAATCGTTAAAAAAATCACAAGGCTGAAGAATAAAACAGCTCGATCCCAACGGCGGTTCACGAAATGGCCACCGATAAGGGTCAACGCGCCGAGTCCCACTGCAATCCATGTTTTTTTATTCATTACTAACTTCCCACTCGGGATACGCCCATTGATTTACGCGCCGTGTCTGAATAAGGGTGGGGAGATATTTCATGTCGCCAGCCTGGTCTAGTGGAACTGAGGGGCTAGTGGTGTATGGGGGTGCTACAATTTTGCATTGGATCCGACTTTACGGATTTTATGCAGCGAACCGCAGAATTTCCACCTCGGCGCCTTTTTTCGCTGCCTCATCCGCCCGTTCCATCAGCTTCTGGGTCACTTT
>CAJVYT010000193.1 GCA_913009765.1 uncultured candidate division Zixibacteria bacterium | reverse complement strand
CCGACGCTCTTCCGATCTGTAAAAGGAGCTGTTTTGCACACCGAAAAGAACGCAAAACTTGCCTATAAAAGTTTGTTTGATAAGTGTTATAATTACCATGATGCCGATGAGGTAAAAGCAGCCGGGTTATACCCGTATTTTCGCCCTATTCAATCAGCACCCGGCGATGAAGTTGATATTGATGGTCATCCGTGTATAATGATAGGTTCAAACAATTATCTTGGTCTGGTAAATCATCCAAAAGTAAAAGAGGCTGCCGCCGAGGCTGTGCGAAAATTCGGTTCCGGTTGTACAGGTTCTCGTTTTTTAAATGGCACCCTTGATATTCATATTGAACTTGAAGAACGGTTAGCTAAATTTGCTCAAAAAGATGCTGCTCAGGTATTTTCGACCGGTTTCCAAACAAATCTTGGTGTAATTTCTGCTCTTGCTACTAAGGGTGATGCCATTATTATCGATAAACAGGTGCATGCCTGTATTGTTGACGGTTGCCGATTGTCGTATGCTAAAGTATATAAATTTGCACACAATGATATGGAAGATTTTGCCAAAGTTATTGCACAAGTGCGTACAATGGTTAAAGGCGGTATTTTAGTTGTTGTTGATGGTGTTTTTTCTATGGAAGGTGATATAATCAAACTTCCTGAACTTGTAAAAATTGCTAATCAATATAATGCGAAGGTTCTTGTCGATGATGCCCACGGTGTCGGTGTTTTGGGAAAAACAGGAGCCGGAACAGCTGAACATTTTAATATGATTGACGATGTTGACCTCACCATGGGAACTTTTTCAAAATCATTTGCTTCTTTAGGTGGTTTTGTAGCAGGAGATCATAAAGTAATAGATTATATAAAACATCATGCCCGCTCCCTGATTTTCTCGGCATCAATTCCGCCGTCAAATGCTGCTGCAGTGCTGGCATGTTTGGATATTTTAAAAGAAGAACCCGAACGTCTTACAAAAGTTTTAGAAAACGGAAAAATAATGAAAGATGAATTTAGTCGTTTAGGTTTTAACTGTGCCGATTCAGAAACTCCTATTGTACCTATAATTGTCGGTGATGATATGGCGGCATTTGTTTTTTGGAAAGAACTACTAGACAATGGTGTTTTCACTAATCCGGTTGTTTCTCCGGCGGTTCCTCCCGGACAGGCAATGATTCGTACATCTTATACAGCGACCCATACACAGGAACAACTTGAAAAAGTTGTAGAGATGATGGCAAAAGTCGGTCGTGCTAAAGGTTTGATTTCATAGTGAAAACATATTCTTTTAGTATGATAATGTTAGGTTCTAATGGCAAAAATTGAAGTGAGAGAAGTTGAGTCTTCTGCTCAATTACATAATTTCATCGAATACCCCAATAAATTATATAAAGACGACCCAAACTATGTCGCTCCACTCACAATGGAGCGGAAGGAATTTTTTGACAAAAAGAAAAATCCTTTTTACAAATTTGCAAAAGTAAAACTCTTTTTAGCGTATGACGGTAAAAAAATTGTCGGTCGTATTGCAACCTGTATCAATTATCATCATAATGATTATCATGAAGAGAATATCGGTTCGTTTGGATTTTTTGACTGCCCTGACGATTACCAGATTGCATCTACTTTATTAAAAGTTGCCATGATTACTTTGAAAAAAGAGGGTGTCGAAAAAATGCGGGGACCTCTTAATTTTTCTACTAATCATGAATGTGGTTTTTTAGTCGAAGGATTTGATTCTCCCCCAATGGTAATGATGACGTACAATCAGCCGTATCTTCCAAAACTTGCTGAAAAATTCGGACTAAAAAAAGTGATGGATTTACTGGCACTTCAAATGTCATCTACTGACCCAATTCCTGAACGGATGCAAAAAATTTCCGACCATCTGGCTAAACGAAGCAAAATAACCATGCGTGCTTTAAATATGTCTGACTTTGACAATGAGATTAAAATTGCCATGGAAGTATACAATAAAGCATGGGAGAAAAATTGGGGTTTTGTGCCAATGGACGAAGATGAATTTATGTTTACGGCTAAAAATCTTAAAGAGGTTGTTGATCCAAGCTTGGTTCTGTTTGCTGAACACGACGGAAAACCTATTGGCTTTGTTTTAGCACTACCAAATATAAACACAGCGTTAAAATATCTCAAAGGCTCACTCTTTCCTTTTGGACTGCTAAAATATCTTTGGCATACAAAAATACGTAATAAAGTAAAAGGAACACGAATTGTAACATTTGGAATTATTCCCGAATTTCAAAAACGAGGGGTTGATTCACTTATGTTTGTTAATATTTACAATGCCGGAATTAAAAAAGGGCTTATTGATGCGGAGCTTTCATGGATTTTAGAAACTAATGAAATGATGCTAAGGTCTGCTGAACAGATGGGTGCCAAAGTATACAAACGGTATAGAATCTCTGAAATGCCTTTGTAAGCTTTACTCTTTAATACTTTTCTTTATATACAACTCCAATAATAGTATCTGGTAATAATGGTTTATTATCATACAATACCGCTTGAGACAATAAAAAGTAGATAGTGTCTTTTGGTGTCGTAAGGTTTTTATCTAAAACTATGTTAAAATATAGATGGTCTCTATACATCGAATCTGTTTTTATTGGAAATGGGGTTATGTGATAATCTTTTGAAGCTAAAACAAGATTGTCTGTAACTATTTTTGCATCTTCAAGATTTACAGTTATTCTATTAAATAGCGAGTCATGGTATGAGAGTTGAAAATCAAGTTTTATACACTCATTTGAGAAACTCATTTTGTAAAATTTTTCTGCATTAAGATTGAGTCGCATACTGTTATCATTATAAGTTTCTTCAAACATTACTTTTACTTGTTGTCTTTGAGGGAACTTTACGATTGATGTACGAGGATAACATCCCCTTAATATTGTTGTAAGAACTAGTACTAAATGAAAAATCACCTTTTTCATATTATTACCTATTCATAGTCTTATCTAACTGATTTTGAAATAAAGCTCTCCCAAATGAATCAAACAGACAAAAAACCACTTTTTCTATATGTTTTGCATGTTTGCTATATTCGTGTACGGCATTTATCATATTAAAAGCACACGCTTGCATTGGAAATCCGCCCACACCTGTTCCAAATGCGGGGAATGCGAGAGATTTTATTTTGAGTTCCTCGGCAATGTTTAACGATGCCACTGTTACTTTGCTGATAAGTCTCGCATTTGTTTTCAAATCCTGTCCCATAACAGCAGCATGGATAACAACTTTGTACGGCAAAGATCCCGCAGTTGAGTAGACAGCCTCACCGGGCATAACCGGTCCTTTGGCAACAGCCTCTTTTTCAATATAGTCCCCTCCGGCTGATTTGATAGCACCTGCCACACCGGAACCCATCCAAAATTTATTATTGGCAGCATTGACAATTGCTTCAGTGTCGACAGCAGTGATATCGCCTTTGATTATTTCTATTTCATAAGACATATTGAAAATATAATACATGAAGATGTTGAGCAAAATAAAAAATATAACGCAAGCAGTATCTCTTTATTGGTAAAGCGTGTATCGCAGATGTCCTGAAAATTGTTTCATAAGTGTTAAATGTCAGTTCACAAACCCTCTCTGTAGCTTCAAAACCGACATAACAACTAATCTTTCGTTAAATAAGTGTTTTAAAGTAATACCTTTCCATTTATTTCAAGCAATTTATCAAAATATCTCAACTTAAACTGACAGCCCCTGTCAGTGGTGTGTCTTATAATGAAAAAGGCTAGGCGGCGATGTTTACCTTTCTTTATGTCGCTGAATGGGACAACAAAAAAGGGAGACCGTTAATTCGGTCTCCTCAAAATATAATTGTTAGTCGAAAGGAGCAATATGCTCTCAAAAGTTATCTCATCATCAACTCTTGGAGTCGAAGCATATACTGTCGAGGTTGAGTCTGATATACAGCAGCAGCTTCCGGCGTTTGTTACCGTTGGTCTGCCCGATGGTGCTGTGCGTGAATCAAAAGAGCGAGTTACTGCTGCTATTAAAAATTCTGATTTTTTGTTTCCCGCCAAACGTGTAACTATCAATTTGGCTCCGGCGGATATTCGCAAAGAAGGTTCTGCATTTGACCTGCCTATTGCTGTTGGTATTTTAGCCGCTACAGGACAAATTTTAAGAGACCGATGTGATGAGTTTGTTATGCTTGGCGAGCTTTCTTTAGACGGCACTGTTCGACCGATACCGGGGATACTTCCGATGGTTATGAGTTTTCAACCAAACAACGGTATCAAAGGTATTTTAGTGCCGCATGAAAACGCCAAAGAGGCGGCGATGGCTAATACAATTCCGGTCTACCCGGTAAAATCGTTAAAACAGACAGTACATTTTTTAGAAGATGAAAGTACAATTAAAAAATTTCATGTTGATATAGATTCTGTTTTTAAAAATGCACATAAATATCATCTGAACTTTTCTGATGTCAAAGGACAGGAGTCCGCCAAAAGAGCTCTTGAAGTTGCAGCTGCGGGTGGACATAATATTATTATGGTTGGTCCTCCGGGGTCGGGGAAAACGATGCTTGCCAGACGCATGCCTACTATTTTGCCAAGGATGACAATCGAAGAAGCACTGGAGACAACCAAAATACATTCGGTGGCGGGGAGGCTACCGAGTGATTCTGCTTTAATAGCTACTCGCCCGTTTCGAACTCCGCATCATTCAATTTCGTATGCCGGACTTATCGGCGGCGGAACCATTCCAAAACCCGGAGAGGTTTCATTGTCGCATCATGGGGTTCTGTTTTTGGATGAACTGCCTGAATTTAAAAAAGATATTTTGGAAATGCTTCGTCAACCGATGGAAGATAACCAAGTGACTATTTCACGAGCATTAATGACCCTTACCTACCCGGCGGGATTTATGCTTATTTCTGCAATGAATCCTTGTCCGTGCGGATATTACGGCGACCCTAATCATGACTGTAACTGTTCAACAGCGGATATTCAACGTTATATGTCAAAAATTTCAGGACCGCTTATGGATCGTATTGATATTCATATCACTGTACCGGCGGTAAAATTTAAAGATTTATCATCTGATGCAAAAGGTGAGAAATCAGAAATAATTGTTGAGCGGGTTGACAACTCTCGAGAGAGACAGCGTGAACGGTTTGTAAAAGAGAAAAATATTTTTTGTAACGCCCACATGGAGTCACAGGATATTCGAAAATACTGCCCCATTGATGATAAATCTCAGTCACTTTTGTCTATGGCGATTTCAAAACAAGGGTTGTCGGCACGAGCCTATGACAGGATTATAAAAGTTGCCCGAACGATTGCTGATTTGGCGGGGAGTGAGAGAATCGAGATGGGTCATATCGCCGAAGCAATACATTACCGTACACTTGATAGAAAGTTATGGCTGTAGGGATGAATAAAATAAACAATCGTTGACCTGATACGTCATTATATATATATTGTAATTGTTGAGGATTTAAACAACAATTAATCTTTATAATTGGAGGAGACTTATGTCTATACTTTTTTTCAAAGTTACTATTTGTTTGCACTTAAAGATGCCATAAGTAAGCCTATAGATCCAGATTTTCCAAATGGTGTTATATTGGGGTACACTTCTCAACAGGGAAAAGCAGGCGAGGTAATGACTTTTATATTTGCTCAAGCAATTAAAGATAAATATCCAAATGATGATGGTGTAATTCAAATAACTGTTGTTCATGAACTCGGTCACATGAGGGCAGCTCTTTCTCATTTATATTATTTTAATGAAAAAGATAGTCTGTGGTATCAGAATGGTGATCATGATGATAAAAATTGTGTTATGAGTCAAGGTGGAAAAATATCTCCATGTACGTTGTCAAATATATCGACTGATTTTTGCCCAAATGATAGAAAAAAATTAGCATTAATAGATTGGTAAGGTGAGGTTATTAATGAAGAAATATATCATTATTTTAATACTGTTATCAATTTCTCAATCGGTAATAGCGGAGAATTCAAATTATAAATTTAAGATAGAATTATCTAAACAAAAATATCTTTTAATGGAACCAATTTGGTTAGATGTTACATTAACAAATATCAGTCCTGACACTATAAGAATGCCAAGCATTTGTTTGGAGTGCCAAGATAGTTCTTTGACTTTTGAATTATTAGATGATAGTGGAAAATCATATAAATACTCTGGGGATGTTTGGAGTATAGCATACAGTTCAACTAACGGTTATCTTTATGGACATAACGAAGGGATATTTAAATGCTTTAATCTCCTTGAAACTAATGGCATTAATGATCATGGGTTGATAGGAGCATTATGGCTTAATCATTTACCTGTTGGATTATATTCAATTAGAGTTTATTTTTATGGTGGTTGTTCTGAAAAATTAAATTTTGAAATTGTTGAACCAGAAGGATCATCAAAACAAGAGTATAATGAATTATTAAACGCTTATCTTTCAAGAAAAGAACATGACATAGAATATGTATATGAAGAATTGAACAAATTTATTGAAAAATATCCAAATTCAATTTATATAGAAAAAGCATACTGGGATCGGCATGAATATAAGAAAATTTTTAAGAAATTTCCCAATTCCGGTTATAACAGAATAAATCTTAGTTATATTCTTAATAATCTAACAAGTAAAGAAAAACAAGAATTTCTCCAAAAAATTATTTTAAACAATCCGAATTCACGTTCCGCCAAATACGCAAAGCAAATACTGAACAAACAAAAACTTAAAAAAAAGGAGGAGTAATGCGAAATGTATACTACATAATAATTGCTTTGTTTCTCTTTTTAATAATGATAGTTCCACAAATTGTGTTCGCAGAAGAGAATAATTGGGGACTTAAAATTAAATTAGATAAACAGGAATATCTGCTATATGAAAAGATTTGGATGGATGTTACATTAACGAACAAAACTTCTGATTCTATTAGAACTAAAGGGATTAGTACCCCTAATCAAAGAGGATTTAATGTTGTTTTAAAAAACAGCTCAGGTAAAAAACTTGAGTATACCGGACCTATTTCTGTTTTTGGATCATCATTCGGTCATTTAATAATGGCAGGGGATTATGAATATCAATCTTTTGATTTGCTTCAACTCTTTGAAGAGTCAAAAACAGAACGTAAATATTATGCTCCATGGGGATATTTTAATTATTTACCAGTAGGGAGTTATTCAGTGCAGGTAAATTTTGATGGGGCAATCTCAAATATTGTTTACTTCAAGATTATAGTACCTTCCAGTTCGGAACTGGATGCATTAAAATTATTAGGTGAAGCAAATAAAATTCCTATGGGTAGAAAGACAATGTATCTTGCTGCTACAATATTTCAAAAGCTTGTGGATGAATATCCTAACTCTGTTTATGCTGAGACATGTTTTAGGTTTAGTCGTAAAAATTCAAAAGAAGAAAGAGAGGCTATAGATAACGGTATATTTGATCATAGAGGATTGACTTTAGAAATATTAGATAAATTTCCAAATTCCGGCAAGTCAAGAACAAGATTACGGTGGTTGTCAAAAAAATTAAATAAAAAAGAATTTAATAAAATTCTGAATAAATTTATAGATAATTACCCAAATAAAAGGGTAGCTAAATTTGCCAAACAAAAACTCAAGCAAATAAAACAGGAAGAATTGCATAAACAGAAAAATAAGGAGGAGTAATGCGAAAATTATACTACATAGTAATTACTTTGTTTCTCTTTTTTGGGTTTGAGGTAAACGGGTTTGCTCAATCTAATAGTTATAAAGCACTCATTAGCCATATAATATATGAAACCCCTGAAACATGGAAACTGAGCAGAGGTTTTGCCAATTCATTTTGGGATGTAGACATTTTTAATTAGATCGGAAGAGCACACGTCTGAACTCCAGTCACACTGATATATCTCGTATGCCGTCTTCTGCTTGAAAAAAAAAAAAAACGAACAAAATAAAAAAAAAAAAATACAATCTCTAAT
>CAJVYT010000192.1 GCA_913009765.1 uncultured candidate division Zixibacteria bacterium | reverse complement strand
TATACGTGAGCCTGTATGTCATCATGATAGAGAGCAAGTTCTGTGTACTGTCATTAACACAGCATCTGTACTCGTAGAGTGTTGATGTACAATCGTGCTATCTTCTATTAAGTACACACGACATTTGTGTTTTACTCTTCTTTTTTTTTTTAATGATACGGCGACCACCGAGATCTACACTCTTTCCCTACACGACGCTCTTCCGATCTCAACAGCTTTTCTGGCTATAGTTCGATAATCCATATTGGTTCTTTTACTTTTTAAGGGCTAACATAAGATTAGGTGTACTAATAAAAATAGCAAATGTTACTCTTCATGACCGCCTAAACTCATACGATTGTTTTAGTTAATTGTTTCTTACTACTTAACTTATACATAAATCATCTCCTTTTTTAAATTAGTTTATGTTGCTTAAAATAGCAACCTAATCTAAAAATTCTAATTCCCAACGCACAAACAACAACCCATTAAGTGCCGACACAAGAAAATGTCCACTTTCTGCGACAGGATCATAGGTAATTATATTAGATGTAATCTTTTTTTATTGCAAGCGTATTACCCGTTAATGGCATGCCTGCTAAAGCCTTTCTGATTTGAGAGAATACGGCAGGAAAATTTTATTCATTTTTAACCTTTTGGAGTCCTGAACCCGGTTCTCTTGCCATAATACGTTCTCCTTATTGTCAATTCCGATAACTTAAATCCGGTTTCTTTTTCTATGATATTTGTAATAGCCACAAATGTTAGATGGTCGGTATCTCTCAGTTTTCTCACCAAATCAGTGTATTTAAGATATTCCCTCGGTTTCTTTGCTCTTGCAGCTTTGCTCTGATAACCTTTCTCAATCCTGTATTCTATTGCCTGGCGGGATTTTTTATAGGTTTTGGCTCTCGCTTTGCCTGTTAAAAAGAGTTTTTTACCTGATGATAACTCGTTCTGTCCAAACCCTCTTTTCAGCGCTTTCTGTTTCCAATGTTCCGAGAGTTTTTTACAGCATAACGGCTGGCTTTTGTTCAGTCCGAATTTTCCCTTGTATTGGGCAATAGACATATCATGCTTGGATAGATGTGCGCCGTTTATGGCCCGCATCCACATACCGCAGACCGCACACTGAACCTTATTCTCGCCAATTAAATCCCAAATTCTATCTGTTTTCGGCAGGACGCAGTATTGGTCAAGTCGGTATCGTTCGATCAGGTAGCGAACCTGCTTGAGAGTGCGATGTAAGTCAGCGGCCATCTCCTCGATAGTTTGAGTGCGGATAGCAGACTTGATGTAAGAAAGGACGTCGGAACGATTATTATTATTTGTTTTCCAAAAATCCATCAAACACAACCTTATTTTGACCCTTGTCGTACCTCAGATACACTCCGAACTTCTTGCCTGATTTGCCGGTCATTCCTCTGACAGGCACCTTGTTGCCGGCAAGTATCTTTTTTGCCTGCGTTGGGGTAATCTTCTTTTTCGCAATCGTTTTCCAGATGACAAACCGGCAGCCGCCGTCTGCCTCGCGCCAATTTAAGCAGCCGTAGGCTTTCTTGGTTTCTATCACATTTCCGCCGCATATCGGGCATTTCCCCAAGTCTTCGTCAGTCATTTTTTCTCCTTTCTTTTCGCTTTTATTTTGTTGACTTGTGCCTCGTTTGAGTGTCTTTGAAAATTCAACCAATTTATGCAAGTAGTCAAGTATACTGCTCATGAAATGTTCCTGCGTTTCTTTTCCCTGTACTATTTCATCTAACCTCTGTTCCCATAGAGCAGTGTAGTCCGGCTTTGTAAGCTCGTTGTTATCCAAGCTGTCTATTAAAAATATTCCTTTTGCCGTCGGAATGAGCGTTTTACCTTTCCGGACAACATACTTTCGTTTGATTAAAACTTCTATGATTTGCGCTCTTGTTGCCGGCGTTCCTATTCCGGCATTTTCTTTGAGTATCTTCTTGAGTTTGCTGTTCGTAACAAATTGAGCAGCGTTGGTCATTACTTTAAGGATGTCTGCCTCATTGTATTCTGCGGGCGGCTCCGTTTGTTTTGCAACGCTTTGAACCTTTTTAATTGCCAATTGTTGTCCTTTCTTGACTGTCGGTAGAACTATTTCCGTGTTTTTCCCAAAATGATATATCTCTTTCCATCCACTGTCGGTTGTTATGCGGCCATCAGCCTTCAATGTTTGTCTGTTCGCTAATGCCATAATGGTTGTTTGTGTATATGTGAATGCGGGATAGAATGCTGCTATAAAACGGCGGGTGATTAAATCCATGATCTGTTTTTCATTTGCAGAAAGACTCGCTTGTCTGTCAGGAATTTGAGGTATAATGGCGTGGTGATCGGTAAGTTTTGATTTATCGAAAACTTTTTTACCAACATCAAGACGAACTCTATTGGTTTTGTATCCCAATGAATTAACATATTGCAGAACTTTTTTGCAGGATACTTTTGTTTCCGGAGTTTCATCAAGATGTTTGCTTTCGGTTCGCGGATAAGACGTATAGTGCTTTTCATATAGATTCTGAGCTGTATTAAGTGTTTCTGCTGCCTGCATACCAAATAGTCTGTTAGCCTCTTGCTGCAAAGTGGTAAGTGAAAAGAGTTTCGGAGCGGCGATAGACTTTGCAGCAGATGTAACGTTTTGGATCGTTGCGGTCTGCCCTGTGAGCAGAGAGACGATTTTATCTGCATCCGCTTTTGTCGTGATCTTGTTGTTGTATGTCTTTTGTTCCGAATCGAAATTGACACGGGTAAATCGAATACCATTTTCAGCATCCGCAAATACAATCCAGTAATATTCCGGTGTAAATGATGTTCTTTCTTTATGCCGCTTGACTATAATAGCAAGGATACAAGTTTGGACCCTGCCGATAGAATACAGCTCGCCCAGCGCAATTGTAATTGCTCTGGTACCTGACATACCTATGAGCCAATCAGAGTGTTGTCTCGCAAGCGCAGATTGATATAACGTATCAAAATCACTCGCAGGCCGCAGGTTTTTCATAGTGGAGCGAATCGTTGTTGCAGATAGAGCGTCTGATGTCCAAAACCGTTTAACCTGCTTGCGGTTACCCGCCTGCTGATAGATGAGCCGTTGAAGTAGTTCACCCTCGCGGCCGGGATCACCGGCATTAATAATACAATCGATGTCTCTGCGGTGTATCAGGCGTTTAATTATTGCAAATTGTTTTCCTTTACCCCGAATAACCTTGTATTGAAACTGCTGAGGAACGATAGGGAGAGTGCTGATACTCCATTTTTTCAAGGTAGGACTATATTCTTCCGGAGACTTGAGTTCAATGAGATGACCGTATGCCCACGATACAACATATTTGCCATTTTCAAAGTAACCGTTGTTTTTGGTAAAACCGCCGAGAGTTTTAACAAAGTCCATCGCCACAGAAGGTTTTTCGGTAACGATGAGGGATTTAGGCATTATTATTTAACTTTTCCAACGCGCTCATGCTGTCCGTCTCGGTGCTGTGCGCATAGATCATAGTCGTCCGAATGTTGGAGTGTCTCATTATTTTCTGAATATGAAGTATATCCACATTCCGGACGGCCAGTCTCATCGCCAGGGTATGCCGCAGAATATGAACACCGGTCTTGTTGATACCCGACAGCTTCAATAGCCTTTTGACTGCCGTATATACATTGATCCTGTTGATCGACTTTCCGCTCCGGCTGACGAAAACAAGATCGTCATCTTTATAATGCCTTATGTCATTTAAATATCTGAACTCCTCGTCTATTGTGTCTTTTTTTATGTATATTGGTGCCTGTTTGTCGCCTTTGCCGATGATCATAATCTTATAGAAGGACGAATCGATGTCTGATGTGGATATATCCCCATAACGGACGTTTGTTGTCTCGCTTACCCTGGCTCCGCTGTATAACATCAGTTTGACCATCATTGCATTGCGAAATGCAATGAAACTCTTCCGTCTGCTCTTTTCCTTCTCCAACGTGTTCATTAGCCTTGTCACCTGCTGCTCAGTGAGATATGAATGCTGTCTCTTCGGCACTTTTACGTTAATCTTTTTAAATACATGATTAAAGTCGTATCCATCACTGTTATTATCAGATATGAAGTTGAAAAATGACTTTATGATTTTCAAATGTGTTGCTTCTGTGTTTTTGCTTAGAGTTTCACGCTTCTTGCCAAGATAACTGTTGATAAAAAGCCTGTTTATGTCTTTTATGTCCAATTCATCTGCATAACCGTTAGCATAATCAATAAATGAATTGATTATTCTGTTATACAACGTTATGGTGCTGTTTTGGCATCCGTTTGCCCTAAGATTCTCTGTATATTTGACCAACCAGGCAACCAAACTGTCGGTTATATTTCCCTGTTCAAGTTTCATTTTCGCCTTCTGTTTGTTTTTGATAACAATACAAGTCGTATTGTTATGCTTTTCATCCGACCTAAACAACTACCGATATAAAACAACGCTTCTTTATGTTTGGAAGTATTGTTATCTTTAAAAACTGTTTCAGTATCTTCAACCATCATACAGATATAATAAGCATATTTATATAAAAATCAAGAGATAAACCCTTGACCTTTTAGATTTATGTCCTATTATAGGTAGTAATAATGAAACAATTGCCAAACAAGGAGGTGTATTTATGGCTGAGAAGGCTAAATGGCAAAAAATAGGCGAGTTAGCGGTCAAACAGACAAAAAACAACGGAAAATATCTTGCCGGCAAAGCTATTGACGAAAAATACGAACTTTGCGTAACAAAAAATGCTAAAAGGGAAGGTGGCGAGAATAACATCGATTATATCTTGTACAAAAGAATGTTAGAGGTTCAGAATGGATAGTGCCTTCAGTATTTTGCTTTTGCGGGCACCATTAGCATACTAATCACCATTGTAGGCCTTGTCATCTGGATGGCGGGGCTGATAGGCTGCCTTAGACGGGATTTCGAGAAATGAATTTTCCGGCCATGCGGGCAGAAGGTGTCAAAAGCGGATATTCGGAAAACAATGTTGTGTGGAAGATCCGGAAAATATTCGACGCTGTATCAAGAGAACAAATCAAGACCATCAGAACCGACAGGTTTGATGGCTACAGGATTTAGGAGGTAATCATGAGTAAATTAGACGCATTGGATAAGATTTCCGAGACAAACGGAGAGAAGTTGGAGTTTATCAATAAGAGAATCGACATACTCCAAAAAAATATCACCAGGCTTAAAATACTCTCGCCCTTGTATGATGGTGAGGTGCCGGGAGGTAGGGAGAGCGATGTCTATAGTCACATTATCAATAAGGCAATTGAGTATTTTTATAAGAGCGATGATGTCAAAAAAAGACTAAATGAAGTGTGATGGCTGATTCCAACACCGTCAAATGTCCGAACTGCGGCACTGATATTGATGTCAACGCTGTTTTGTTTGAGCAGGTCAATCAAAAGCTCAAAGGCCAATACGAATCTGAGCTGCATACCAAGCGAGAACGGTACAAGCAAGAAATGGCTAAAATCGAGGCGGAAAAAAAAGAGCTTGCTGCGGCAACCGAACGACAGCAGCAGGAGATTTCCCGACAGGTTGAGGCTGCACTCAAACAGAAGGAGACCGATCTTACAATCAAAATCAAATCGGATATAGAGAAGGAACAGTCATCTGCCCGCAAGATTCTAACAGATGAACTTGCGGAGAAAACCCTCAAGATCAACAAACTCAACCAAGCGGTTGTAGAAATTGAGAAGCTCAAGAGAGAAAAAGACGAATTGAAAAGCACTATCCAAGCGGAAGCAGAGTGCGAGCTAAACCGCAAACTTTCGGACCAGAGACAGAAAATACAAGCTGAGTTCGAAAACAAAGCAGAACTCAAGATCAAAGAGCTTGAGCGTCAGCTTGCCGAACAAAAGACACTCACCGAAGAGATGCGCCGCAAGCAGGAGCAAGTCTCACAGCAGGCGCAAGGAGAGGCACAGGAGCTTGCAATAGAGGAGTACCTGCGAATCAGATTTCCTCTGGATACCATAGAAGAGATCAAGAAAGGTGAGCGCGGTGCGGATAGTATGCAGATTATTAACACAAGAGCGCACCAAAACTGCGGCAAAATATATTACGAAAGCAAACGGACAAAGACATTCCAAAACGGCTGGATTGAAAAATTTAAGGCGGATATACGCGACAAGAATGCAGACATAGGCGTTATTGTTACCGAAGTTATGCCTGCGGATATGGAGCGAATGGGTATCAAAGACGGTGTGTGGATCTGCACATATTCGGAGTTCAAGGGACTATGTCTTGCGCTTCGCGAGTCGATTGTAAGAGTGAGCCAGGCGGCTATTATGAGGGAAAACCAGGCAGACAAGATGGTAATATTGTATCGGTTTTTGACCGGCAACGAGTTTCGCTTGCAGGTCGAAGGAATTGTTGAGGGATTTGTACAGCTCAAAAGCGACCTGGATACCGAGAAACGTGCAATGCAGAAAATATGGAGCAAGCGGGAAAAACAGTTGGATAAAGTCTTAACAAATACCATTAGAATGTACGGATCAATCAAGGGAATTGCCGGTGATGCGATACAGTCGGTACCGATGCTGGAACTACCGGGGAGCGAGGATGACGCACAATCTGTATAAACCCCCGTTTGCCATTACATCAAAGATTATCAGTTTGGTTGGCAAAATCAGCGAAGTTGTCGCAAAAATTGAACTATCTGAACACAGAGCCATCGCACCGGCTTTGCGAAAAGTAAATAGAATAAAAACAATCACAGGCACATTGGAAATAGAGGGTAATTCCTTAGGCATAAAAAAGATTACATCCATCATCAACGGCAAAACAGTTTTGGGCTCGGCAAAAGAATTGGCGGAGGTTCGGGGCGCAATAAAGGCATACGAGAACCTTGATGAGTTTGATTATAAAAATATTGATGACCTTCTAAGGGCGCATAAACTGTTGATGGGCGAGCTGTTAACAGATGCCGGAAATCTAAGGGCAAAAGATGTAGGGGTGGGAAATAACAAAGAGATTGTGCATATCGCCCCGCCGGCAATTCGGATTCCCCAATTGATGGATGATCTGTTTGATTGGTTAAGAAGCTCAGACATTCATCCTCTCATAAAAAGCTCTGTTTTTCACTATGAACTTGAATTTATCCATCCGTTTACCGATGGGAACGGGCGGGTAGGAAGACTATGGCAGACACTCATACTCTATCGCTGGAAGGAGATTTTTTCCATGATGCCGGTTGAGAGTGTTATCAGGGATACCGGAGAGAAATATTATAAGGCATTGGAAATATCCAACGATATTGGCAAGGATACGCCTTTTGTAGAGTTTATGCTGGAGGCTATATTGCTGACCTGCGAGGGCGTTTTGGAAGAGAGCGGAGATGTCCCAAAAGATGACCCAAGAAATGTCCCATTAAAACGGCTTGAGCATATTATAAGACTGATCGGAAAGGATAAATCCGTCACCATAGAAAAAATGGCAAAAATATGCGGTGTAAGTACAAAAACCATCAAAAGGGATATTGCAAAGCTCAAAGAACAAAACAGGATAAAAAGAGTTGGGAGTTTAAAAGCAGGGTATTGGGAAATTATTGATGAAAAATGATAAAAATCGCGCATCATCCACCGTCCTCTCTTTCATTAAATCTGCCATCCGTACACAGACCCTCGATGAGATGGCCGCCGCTTTGCATTTCACCCCAAAACGGACACGCTACCTGATAGACCGGTATCATCTTGACCGCTATTGTATTCCGCCTAAAACAGATAGGGTTTGGGATCTAATTGGCGAGAATAAGGTTCAGTGTGTTAAAAAAATAGGAGGTGTTTTAATGGACAATAAGAGCAGAGACTATCACATAGCCAAAGAGGATATTCTCTATATTGCCAGCTATCTCGATAGTTGCAAGATGAAGTTGTTTTATCATAATCCCAAAGGCAGCGACTGGCTCGTATTTGAGGGTAATGAAGATGAAGCGATAGTGGCCATCGATCTCTCTGAGACGACCATCCC
>CAJVYT010000191.1 GCA_913009765.1 uncultured candidate division Zixibacteria bacterium | reverse complement strand
CTCTGAAAGTCATATGTATGACAAAAGAAAGAGAACACAGGCAGGATGCCTGTGATACATTAAAGAAACTGAGATTGCTGCGCTTCGCTCGCAGCGGCCTCTGTTTCCACCTACGAGGTGGAAACAGAGGACTGCTTCGCTGCGTTCTTTTCTTTGGCTTGTTCCCTTTGAGCTTTATGAGGTTTCCCATATACTTGCGTTTTGCTTCTTTGAATTAACCCGTTAGTCCTTCAGAAGTTTGCCTTGTCTATAGAAAGCCTCATAAAAAGCTGTGAATTTGTTTACTGTGCAGTGGTCTCATAATCTCTATTATTTCCTGCTGCGTGCATCCTACGTTTAGTGCACCATGTATATGAACTTTTAATTGAGGAGACGCGGTTCCCATAGCTGTCAAAGCGGCTACTGTAGCAATTTCTCTGGACTTTAAATCCAAGCCGTCTCTACCGTAGACGTCGCCAAATGGAAATTCTATCAATAAATCTGCAAAATCCGGTGCGATCTCTTTTAATGCATTAATTACATTTTCTCCCGCTGCTCCATCTATCTCTTTTAGCTTGTTCCATCCTTTTTTATACCTTTCTGATTTCATTGTTTCTCCTTTTACTGCTGCAGATAACGATTCAGTTCATCGGCAATTGAAGCAGATTGCAGCACAACAAAACGCTGTTTTAATCGCCAAAATTGATTGCATTGCTATCTCTTGTTTTTTATGGCAAGCAGATAAATACGATAGAAGATTAACTGAACCTGTCCCGTTTCATCTGCCTGATTTTCAAATGCTCTTCTTATAATATTGTTAAAACTCTCTATATACTCTTGAGACAGCGGTGTGCTGTAATAACTTTGATTCAAATATCCTGCTGCTGCTCCCGACTTGAATATTTTGCAGACTTCCCCGACTGTGTGACGGGTAGCAATTTTAACTATACTTGATTTTTTCACTTTAAAGCCGGCGTTCTCAAACAATTCCGTGTATTCTTCGGCTGTATCACGGAAAAACCAGGGTGAATTGAAACAGCTAAAAATCTTCTGTGTATTTTTATTGTTTTTTACTTTATTGACGGCTTTGAGAAAATTGGGGCAGTATTCATATTTGGCAGGTGATTGAATTGCCATTTTCCCATTTATTCTTAAAGAGTTATAACATTGTTTAATGACTTTGGCGGGATTGACAAACCACTGAAAAGCTGAATTACAAAAGATTATGTCAAATTCGTTTTGATAATCGAGTTGTTCGGCGGAGCAAACATAGAAGGAAATGCCTTGATTTGAAAACCTTTCCTGCGCTTTTCCAATCATCCCATCTGATGAATCAATTGCGACAACTTTCCCTTTTGTTTTTTCTCTGATCAATTTCGAAATGTGACCTGTACCGCAGCCAAGATCCAGCACATCGTCATTTGCCTGAATGTTAAGCAAATCAAACAAGGTTTCACTTGCAGATTTTTGAACTACTGAATTCATTTCATATTTTGATGATATTTCAGTAAAATCAGTCATAATTGCCTTTTCTTCTCTCGCTCTTCGGTGACACAGTATATTCCCTTGCCTGCGCGTCCGGGATTAAAACATAAATTGTCCGAGACACATTTTGCCTTCCGGATGTCCCCTGATTGCCAACGATTGATTAAATCGGGCTCCCTGATGAATGGGCGACTCATGGAAATATAGTCTGCCGTGCCGTCAACAATGAGCTTTTCGGCAACTTCAAAAGAGCGCAGACCGCCAACTAAAATTAAAGGAACGTCTATTTCATTCTTCACCTTACGGGCATAGTCTTTAAAATAGGCTTCCTTGTCTGCAGAATTAATCCCCGGGCGGCTGGGAGACAGCTTGCTGGTTCTGATAAAACCACCGCTTAATTCGATTGCGTCGAAACCGGCGTCGGCGAATAATCCAGCGGCCAGGACAGATTCTTCTATGTCAAGGCCATTCTCGACAAAATCGCTGCAGTTCATTTTGATTAAGATTGGAAAATCTTGCCCGACAACACTCCGAATGGAACGGTAGATTTCAAGATGAATTCGAGCTCGATTTTGAATTGAGCCTCCATATTCGTCTTGACGTTTATTGAAGACGGGGGACAAAAATTGACTCAGCAGATACCCGTGAGCGGCATGGATTTGAATACCGTCAAACCCTGCCGTTTTTGCCCTTGCGGCGGCGTCGGTATAGGCTGAAATTAATTCAGCAATGGTGCTTTTAGTTATTTCCTGACGCCGGGTTTCGGCAAGACCCGCAAAGTTTGAGACCACCAGGGGCGGCCGGTTGATTAAATCTTCCGCAGCAAAATTTCCGGCATGGGCCAGCTGCATTAAAATTTTCCCGCCATTTTCATGGACTGCATTGACAAGCCCTTTCAAACCGGGAATTAATTCATCTTTGTAAATTCCCAACTGCCAAGGTGAAGCTTGCCCTTCCGGTGAAATATACGAATGACCGCTGATAATTAAACCTGCGCCTCCACGGGCAAGGTCAATCATTGTCTGCACCAACTTCGGGGTAACAGCTCCATCAACTGTCGCCATGCCTTCCCATGTCGCAGAGCGAATGAATCTATTTTTCAAATTCAGGCCGTTGATCAAACCGGCTTCAAATAACTTACTCATAATGTTATGACCTCCTTCCGGGGGATTGTGATTGTTGATTTTGAGGCAATAAATGCCTTACATTAGCGGTTCGGTACTTGTCTTGTCCAATCACCTTGATGACACAGCCGCCTTTATGCCAAAACCGATAAACAAGTATCCGCACACCTTGCGTGTGATTGATTGAATTGTGCGGTTTTCCTGAAATGCCAAACCGACTTTGGATGAGATATAGCTGAGAATATAGAGATATGTGAAGCTGATTACCATAAAAACGGAGGTCATACCGATATATGGAACAAGAAGTCCGCCTTGTGTCGATTGAATAAATATGGGAAAAAACGCCATAAAGAAAATTACAGCTTTGGGATTGAACAACGTAATGATGAAAGCCCGCCGCAAAGACAGAACCGAATTATGAAAGCTCACCGACTTATCTTTCTTTTTATTCTTCCTGGTAAAGATCGACTGTAAACCGAGAAAAATCAGATAACCGGCGCCAATAAGACGAACAGCGTGAAAGAGCGACGGATGTGTCATAAAAAGTGCGGAAATACCAAGCAGGGAAAGAGTAATTAAACATGTGTCGCCGAGCATGATACCGAACATAGCTTTATGCCCTGCTTTTGTACCTGCAGATCCGGCTGTTTTAGCCACAAAAACAGAGCCCGGACCGGGCGCAAGCACAACAGCCGTCGAAGCAACGGTAAATCCTATCCAGTCAACATTTATCATATCTGTTATTCCCGATCGAACTAAGATGCCGTCTGTTTTTCATGACAGCCCCTTATTTGTTTTACGCAAAATCCTCGTTTGTAAATTGTGAATTAATCTACGCAACAGTTATCATGCTTCCGGAATCATGGAATGTCAATAAAAATCCATAAAATTCGCTTTTTGAGATTGTTTAAAATTTTATGACAGTAACTCATAATTTCTATATCTTGATTTTGTTACAACATATAAAACCACCGTTTTTGACGGTGGTAATGTAAATTGATGGCTGAGCCGTAATATGATAAACTTAACGGATGGGAAAACAGAGGAAATTAACGCATGTAATTTACAAGTGCGATTATCATATTGTATTTGTTAGGAAGTATAGGTTCAGAATATTAACAGGAGCAATCAAAGAACTTGTAGAGCAAGATATAAGAATGATATGTGAGTGGAAGGGGGTGATGATAGATGAAATAAATGTAAGAAGCGATCATGTACATATGGTTGTATCCATTCCACCAAAGATATCCATACCGGAGTTCATGGGAGTTTTGAAAGGAAAGATAGCAATAAAGTTATTTAAAAGCTATCCGAATATGAGAAAGAAGCCTTACTGGGGAAATCATTTCTGGGCAATAGGTTACTTTGTCGCTACGGTAGGCATTGATGAAGAGCTGATCAAAAGATATGTTAAATATCAGGAAGAAATAGAAAGAAAGCATGAGAATGAGCAACAGCAGTTTAGCCTCTTTTAGAGGCGTTCTTCTTCACAAAACCACCGTCTTTGACGGTGGTAGTTTATTTGTGCAGCAGCCTCATAGTAGGTTGAGAGAGGGCAGGGCTCAATTTTTGTCAACATTATTTATTTCCAAAGATACTTTATACCATTACGCAGATAGGACGGTCGGTTGAGATGCGCTTTCAGGTAAGGGAAAAATAAATAAAATAAAAAAACTGCAGTAAGAAATTCAACTCTCGCAAATTATAATATTACGGGCAATCAGCGCAACAAAAATGTGATTTTTATGCAGTCAAATTACAATAAAAGGAACAGAAAATATCTTAAGCGACAATTAACCTGTCTTTGACATGGGATGCAGCTCAAATAGATTCATTTTTGATTTTCCATTTTTAAGAATCTATCGGAAATTACGATAATAGTGTACACTGTTAAACAGAATAAGTTGTTTTTATGATAAAATTAAAATTGAGGAACTTTGAAAATTAAAGGGGAGCGATGAACAATCCTGTTATTGTAAAAAACTTGAAATACGGCAACGAACTTTTGCTGTCAATCATAAATGCATCTTATGATGGATTCTGGCTTTGCGATAAAGACGGAGTAATTATTGCGGTCAACAAGGCATCGGAGAAAATAAACGGAATTGATGCAAAAGATGTTCTGGGAAAAGATGTTAGATATTTGGTAAAGGAAGGTTATTTTGATAAGTCGGCAACGATAGAGGTTTTGAAAAAGAGAAAAAGAGTGTCTATCCTGCAAACTTTAAAAAACGGCAAAACCATACTGGTTACCGGAACGCCTATCTTTATTAAAGGAGAGCTGTCATATGTTATCACCAATGACCGTGATATGACAGAGTTGGCTCAATTAAGAGAAAAACTTGAAGAGACAAGAAAACAATCCAAAGGATATCTAAAAAAACTGCAGGATGAGCTTCAAAATACAGGTTTAAAAAACAGAAATCAATTTGTTTTTCGTGATCCCAAGATGCTTAAAATATACCAGTCGGTTAAAAAAGTTTCAGCTTCAAATGCTACCGTTTTTCTTCATGGCGAATCGGGCGTGGGCAAAAATCTGGTTGCTCACATAGTGCATTTAAGTTCCGACAGAGCAAGCGGTCCTTTTATCTATGTGAATTGTGCGGCAATTCCGGAAAATCTTCTCGAGACCGAGCTTTTTGGATATGTCAAGGGAGCCTTCACCGATGCAAAAAAAGAAGGTAAACCGGGCATGATAGAAATGGCAGACAAAGGGACTCTTTTTTTAGATGAAATTAGCGGAATGCCATTGAGGCTGCAGCCTATGCTGCTGCATTTTTTCGATACTGCTCTTGTGAGACGCGTGGGAGACACTACGGAAAAAGCAGTGGATATAAGAGTCATAGTTGCATCAAACCGGAATATAAGGGAACTGGTTGAAAATGGAAAATTTAGAAAGGATCTTTTTTTTAGAATTAGTATTGTTCCGATTGCCATTCCTCCGCTAAGAGAGAGAAAAGAGGATATTCCTATTCTTACGGCGTATTTTTTAAAAAGTTACAACGAGCAATATAAAAGATCTGTTTCCATTGATCCGAAAGTTGTTGATTTACTCTGTAATTATTCATTTCCTGGGAATATTAGGGAGCTTTCCAATCTCATCGAACGCATGGTAGTAATGGCGCGGGGACATTTGATCTGCATAAAAGATGTCCCGACAAAAATAATAGAGGATGTGATGGTTTTATCAAAAATTTACGGTCATCAATCTACTCATGTTTCCTTGAAAGAGTTAATAAGAAATTTTGAAAAAGATCTCCTCTCAAACGCAATAAAATTATGCAAAACTCAAATAGAACTTGCAGATTTTCTTTCAACAAGCCAGCCGACAATTGCAAGAAAACTAAAACAGTACGATTTAACAAATTTGTTAAAAAGCGACAAAACATAAATATTTATTTAAGAATAATATTTATTATTGAATAGATAGTGATGCAGCACTGAATCAGCATAGATAATTTTCTTATCGACGATATAAATTATTCATTATTGAATGTATTAATACGGGTAAAGTGTTACTTTTTGTCTGTCATAAGAGCTTTGCGCCGTTAATTAATCAGATTTCTAAAGGCATATTTGTCAATTTCAGGCGTTTCAAATCGAAACTTCAAAAACAGTTTGTGCGGTGTATGTTGCGGGCGGCAGCAAAGCTGTTGCCGGAACTGGAAAGAAAAGACTGATTTGGGACTCGGAATGATCAGTCATAGATTAGCATAAACACTCTTAAATTCGGTCTCCATTTTCAGTATATGGAATGAAACTTGCTATGTATACGATCAAACGTAATACAATGCAAAGTCAAACCTTTATCTATTCTGCCGGTAAAACCTCATTTTCTTTGCATGTAATATAAAAAAGTCGCCAACAACGCCGGGCAATGTCATTTTATATAAGAGTCGATCTATTAAAGTACGACAATTTTGGGGGAGGTGAAATGAATAAAGGAGAGAAGAGAATTGAGGCATTTGCAGAACATACTTACGGTACATGGAGGGCTCAGAAAGGCTGGAAAGAACCGTTGTTTATCAAAGATGCCGAAGGTGTCTATTTTTATGATAAAAACGACAGGCGTTATTTAGATTTTTCATCTCAGCTTATGTGTTCCAATCTCGGGCATAAAAATAAAGCTATCATCGAATCAATAGTTAAGCAGGCGGAAGATATGTCTTACATAGCACCCGGTTTTGTTCATGAATCGGCAATAAGCGCGGTGGAATCTTTGCTTACCGTTATGCCTTTAGGTCTGGATAAATTTTTTTTCTCAACATCCGGAACCGAAGCAAATGAAGCGGCATTAAAAATCTTAAGAGAATATATGTCTCCTGATTATAAGGTAATTTCCAGGTACCATTCATATCATGGTTCTACACCCGGAGGCATTTCATTTACCGGTGACATAAGACGAATGTATGCGGAACGGGCGAGATGTACTGTGGAAGGTGTACGTTTTGCTCCTGATTCATATTGCTACAGGTGTCCGTTTGGACTTGAATATTCCAGCTGTAAACTGCAATGTGCCGAATACATAGATTATATGATCAAGGAAGAGGGCAATGTGGCGGCTATAATAGTTGAACCGGTGGTAGGTACAAACGGCAGAATAGTACCCGCACCGGAATATTTCCCCAGATTAAGAAAGATTTGTGATGAAAATAATGTGCTGCTTTTTGCGGATGAAGTCATGAGCGGATGGTATCGCACGGGAATGGCATTCGCTATCGAGAATTGGAACGTGACTCCCGACATATTGACAACCGCCAAAGGATGCACGGGTGCATATACTCCTGTTGGAATTACGGCTACGACGAGAAAAATTGCAGAATTTTTCGAGGAAAACGTTATGTGTCATGGCCATACATATACATTTCATCCGCTTTCTTTGTCAGCCGTTCAGCCCGCAGTATCTGAGTATAAAAAACTTATGAATAGCGGGCTTCCTCAAAAAGTCAGCAGATATATAGAAAGCAAATTGTATGAGCTGGAAGACAGGCATGAATGTATTGGTGATGTGAGAGGAATCGGACATTTTTGGGCCATTGAAATAGTAAAGAACAGGAAGACAAAAGAACCGTTTAATAAAAAAACGGATAAGTTTCAAAAAATTCTTATGAGTCAGAAAATATCTGCAGCCGCTATGAAACTCGGTCTGTTTATAAACGCATGGGACGATACTTTAGTTGTCACGCCGCCATTGATTGTCACAGAGGAGCAGGTAGATGAAGGTATGGAAATTTTAGACAGGGTATTGAAAATTGCAGATGAGGAGGTGGTGCATACTGATATTGCAGGGTCAAGAACAACTGCAGAATTTAATAAATGAGCACGAGCTATACCCTGGTAACAAAGTTAACAAGCTTCTTGTTCGCAGGACAAAATGAGCTGGGGTTATACTGAAATGG
>CAJVYT010000190.1 GCA_913009765.1 uncultured candidate division Zixibacteria bacterium | reverse complement strand
TGTTTTTTTTTTAATGATACGGCGACCACCGAGATCTACACTCTTTCCCTACACGACGCTCTTCCGATCTTCTCTGACTATTAGTGATGATGAAATAGAATCTATGCTTGAAGAACAGGTAGCACGTATTTCAAAAAATTATGATTCGTATGATAAATTCATTGAGGCGTTAAGCAGCGAAGGTCTCACACTTAGAGATTTAAAAAAGAAATATCGTGTTGATGTCGAAAATCAGCTTTTAAAACAAAGATTCATTCAGCAAAAACTCTACTCTATTGCCGTATCAAGACATGAAGTTGAAGAATTTTTTACAAAATATCAAGATTCTATTCCCAGTCAACCTGAGGCAGTCAAGTTAGCACATATATTATTGACAATAAAACCATCACAACACGTTCTTGATTCAGTACAAGCTCGCATGAAAGAATTAAGACAAATGGTTTTAGACGGCTCTGATTTTGCCGTGATAGCAACAAACTACTCCTCAGAAGGTGCCGGTGTCAATGGAGGTGATTTAGGCTATTTGACCAAAGCTGATGTTGTCCCCGAATTTGCCAGAGCAGCCTTTTCTCTTTCAGTAGGTGATATTTCCGGTGTTATTAAAACACAGTTTGGATTTCATGTTATTAAATGTGAAGGAATCAAAGGAGATAAATACAAACTTCGCCATATACTTCTAAAAGTGACCCCATCGGCAGAAGATTCACTTGCAACAACACTGCTTGCCGATTCGTTAATACAATCTCTCAGAGATGGTGATGATTTTGCTCAAATGGCAAAAACCTATTCAGAAGATAATGAATCAAGAGTACAAGGCGGTGAATTAGGTTGGTTTGCATCAAATCAAATGCCGCCGGAATTTGCCGATGCTGTTTCCGGATGGAAAGAGATTGGTGATATTCGGGGACCGGTCTACACTCGTTTTGGAATACACATTTTAAAACTTCTTGATTATCAAGAAGCTCGTTCTTTCACATTAAAAGATGACTATGATAAAATCAAAGAACTTGCCCGACAGGATAAAACAGGACAAATTGTCGATAAGTGGATTGAAGATTTGAAAAAAACAACATATATAAAATATTTTGATACTATCTAATGCGTATTGATGATTTTCTCTCAACTGTAGGTGTTATTAAGCGACGAACGATTGCCAAAGAATTAGGACAAAGCGGACTTATTGTCGTTAACGGCACCAAAGTAAAACCGGCATACCAAATTAGTGTTGATGATATAGTGCAAATCAAAGGTTCAAAACCTCAGACAGTACAGATTATTGAGATACCACTCTCATCGGTTCCAAAAGAAAAACGAGAACAATTTGTAAAATTTATTTCAGAAAAATTCTGAGTAAAATTTTCTCATTGCATACTTTAATTTAAAATATATATTCAGTCTGATATGGATAATCCTATTAAAACAACATCACTCCCTAAACTACAATGGAAAACTACTACTTGTGAAGTGTGTGGAAAACCTTTTGATTATATTTCACAAAAACGTCCTAAAATTTGTAAAAACGGCGACTGCCAATACAAATATCACTATAAAATAAATGTAAAAGACTGGGCAACTTATCAACCCAATCTTTTTGACAACTAATATTTCAAAACAAATATAATAATTTGTACTTAGAGTATATTTTTTTCCTGCACATTAATCTGCACAGCAAACATCGATTTGTTTGCTTTAAACACAATAATATGTACCGGAATAATTTCATACGTTTGAATCTGGCTTATGGGAGCATTTATTATTTCCGGAATTGAGATATTAAATCGATATCCATAATTCCATAAATCAGTTCTTACTTTACCGGTTACCTGATTAACAATCTCTCCCATACCTTCTTCAACATCTTCTTCAGATAATTCCGATTCATCACAACCGATTATTTTAGAAGTAATCGTCCGGGCATAATCTCGAGCAAATGATACTGCTACTTTTCCACGCAAATCCCCTTCAATATCAATGGTCGCAGAAATTTCTCCCGGTATTTCAGCAGACTTTTCTAAATATGATACTTGATCCTTAACATCTTCACCGGCAGTAATATTCAACACTTTTTTGACCGCATTGATGAATTCACTGACAATCGTTTTGTCTATTACAAGTTCTTGATTCATAGTTATGTTTCTATGAGTTCTGAAATTTTGTTTGCGAGTTCCTGCATTTTAAACGGTTTAACCATGTATCCATTTGCTCCGGCTTTAGTTGCCCTGTCAATATCCTCTTTGATACCTTCAGATGTTGCCATAAGAACAGGTACATCGTCATACTGCTCATCTTCACGTATTTTCTCCAAAGCATCTATCCCGTCCATAATCGGCATATTCCAATCCATTATCACCAAACTAATCTCTGATTTATTTGTACAGAGCTGTTTGAGTGCTTCTTCCCCATTTTCTGCTTCTAACGGTTCATATCCTTTTGCGACTACAATTTTTGTTATCGCTTTACGCATTAACCTTGAATCTTCTACTATCAGTATTTTCATTTTTTTCCTTTGGATAAATGGAGAATCTTATAAAAAATTAATAGTTATAAATTTAAAATCTCACTAATTTTATTTGACAATTCTTCCGATTTAAATGGCTTTACCATATACCCATTTGCACCTGCTTTGATAGCTTTGACAACATCGTCATCTATTCCATCAGATGTCGCCATCAAAATCGGGATTTTATTAAATTGTTCGTTTGAACGTATTTTTACTAACGCTTCATAACCGTTCATTATCGGCATATTCCAGTCCATAATTATAAGGGCAATATCAGATTCATTTTTACGCAATCTAACTAATGCTTCAGCACCATTTTCGGCTATTAGGGGTTTAAAACCACTACTCATAACAACTTTCGATATCGTTTTACACATAATATTAGAATCGTCAACTATAAGAATTTTCATTATATCTCCTATATATATTTGCAGTATTATCTATAATTAAGGTCGGAAAATTCCGAAGTTTCTTAATACAAAGAGTTAATACGCTATGATTTATATAAAATATAGGACATTGACAAAACAACTTTAATACGTATATTATCCTTAACTGAATACAAACCGCTAAGTTACACCTTTTTATCCGATAGTAATACTTTTTTCTAAATGTAAAAAACTATAAATATAGGTTGTAAATATGACAGGCAAATTCGTACGATTGTTCTCTATCAGTCTTGGATTGATATTTTTCTTTTCTTCTTTTGTAATTGCAATACCGGCTGATCCAAATTTTAGTTTTGAAATAACTCAACCGGACGGCAAAAATGTAACATTAAAACCTGCCGGTGATGAACGGTTTGGATATTACCAAACACTTGACGGCTATACTGTTATCAAATCATCTGATGGCTGGTATTATTATGCATCTCTTGACAGTCAAGGAGCATTAGTTACAACAGCTACAAAAGTATATTCTCCTAAAGACAGACCGAAAGCATCAATTCAATTTTTAGATACACAAACAACTCAAATAAAGCCTTCAACACAAAACAGACTCTATCCAGACGTAAAACTACAACCTGAACTTTTAACTCAATCCGCCCTTGCCGCAACAGATACTGTAACCAACAATGTATTGGTTATACTTATTGAATTTTCTGATTATTCAGGAATTTACGACTCTTCTGATTTTGATAATCTGATGAACCAACCCGGATATGATGTGTATGGTTCGGCACATGATTATTATGAAGAATGTTCTTACGGACAGTTTAATTTACAAGGGGATATTGACGGATGGTATAAAACCGAAAATGAACATTTTTTATATGGATACAACGACGGAAACAATTGGGCTGCTGCTGCAGTTCTTGCAAGAGAAGCTATTGAAATGGCTACAATATATTCTGATATAGATTTTTCTAAGTATGATAATAACGGTGACGGGGAAGTTGACGGTCTATTTATTGTTCATGCAGGACCGGGTGCTGAAACAGGTGCCTCTGATTTTCCGTGGTCACACAAATGGTCCCTTTCTGATGCAGGTTTATCACCTATCACTGCTGACGGTGTTACTATTGATGCGTATACTATGGAGCCGGAAATTCATTCAGGAGTTGATATTGCACACATAGGAGTTTTTGTACATGAATACGGACATGCGTTAGGATTACCTGATTTGTACGATACAGACGGAAGTTCTAATGGAATCGGTATGTGGGGTGTTATGGCAGGTGGTTCTTGGGGAGGTGCTGGTAAATCTCCGGTACATTTCAGTGGTTGGAGTAAAGCTCAACTCGGTTGGACAAACCCCATCAATATCACAACAGACACAACCGGAATTATTTTACCCGATGCATCAACATCTCCAATCTCATATCGACTTTGGACAGACGGTATGCCAAGTTCACAATACTTCTTAGTTGAAAATCGTGGTAAAACAAATTTTGATGCGTTTCTACCGGGGTGCGGTGTAGCTATTTGGCATATTGATGATGCTGTTAATGGCAACTCGAATGAAGCACACCGAAAAGTTGATTTGGAAGAAGGCGATAACTCAGAAAATAATTCATCCGGTGATGTTTGGATAAATAAAATTTTTGGAGTTTCGACAGTTCCAAATTCTTCTGACTATTTGGGAGATTCAACTTCTGTAAGAGTTGTTGTACATTCTACGACCTGTGAATCAGCGGGTATGTTGGTTGATTTAATTGTTAATCCTGCTGGATGCTGTAAAGGTATTCGTGGAAATATAGATAAAGACCCAACTGATATTATAAATATTTCTGATATCGTATATTTAATTAATTATTCATTCGGCATACCAAACGGTCCTTCACCGGATTGTTTTGAAGAAGCCGATGTAAACGGTGATTCAGATTTAAATCTTTCTGACCTTGTATACCTAATCAACTACGCTTTTGCAACTCCTTCAGGACCTGCCCCTGTTAGCTGTCCATAAAAATATGTAGAGAGAAAGTATCTTTTTTTTCTCTCTACTTTTGAAAAAACTTAGCCATACCAAACGGTATAACCCTCATCACGTAACTTCAAAGCAAGTTCTTCTTCCATCATTTCCGCTTTTTTTCGAGTTGTAATCGGATTGTATTCTTCGTATAATTCAGGAAGCAGGCGATAACCATACTTTTTAGCATAGCGGTTTGATTTGTATCCGTTCAAATGCTGTTCAAAACGATATGCCGGCGAATGGCAAGTCTGTCCGACATAGACACATGGCATATCTTTATTACGGTCAGGGTTTTCAGTATGTATTTTCTTATGTTTCAAAACTGATTTTTTCAGTTGAATAACATAGAGATTATAAAGTTGTTTTGCCATAATCCTTTTGCTTCATATTTGTAAGCTATACTTCGACTCCGCTCAGCACGACATACAAAATAAGTGCGTTTAGTCACCCTAAGCGGAGAGGTTGTGTCACAATACGAATTTTCGCCATGTTATGTTAGTTCCTGAACCCGCAAAGCGGGTTTGTGAACTAATATTTTGTATTGCGACACAGTCTCGGAATCAAAGGGAACTAAATTTCATTACTTCCCCGTTGCACATACAGCATTCTTACCTTATAATAACCGCAACAAAAACTGAAATCTCAAGGAGAAATATATGAAAGTAACAATGAAAACAAACAAAGGTGACATAAATCTCAACCTATTCTCACAACAGGCTCCTGTTACAGTCGCAAGTTTTGTAAACCTTATTCAAAGAAAATATTACGATGGTCTTTCGTTCCATCGAGTAATCGATGATTTTATGGTTCAGGGCGGATGTCCGCTCGGTACCGGTACAGGCGGTCCGGGGTATCAGTTTGAAGATGAGTGCTGTCCTGAACTCAAACATGATAAACCGGGGATTCTCTCAATGGCAAATGCCGGACCGGGAACAAATGGCTCTCAGTTTTTCATTACTCATATTCCAACTGACTGGCTCGACGGAAAACATACTGTCTTTGGTGAAGTTGTCTCTGATGCCGATATGGACGTTGTCAATAAAATAGTTCAAGGGGATAAAATTGAATCTGTCACAGTCGAAGGCGACACCGATGCTCTGTTTGAACCATATAAAGAGATGATCGCCGCATGGAATAATGTTTTAGACGATAAATAATAACTCCGACAAATCACCATCCCCAACTTGATTGGGAAACCATATAATTGCAGGGGGCGTTTTGTGAAACGCCCTTTTTTTTTATCTGACCATCATATCTTACAACAAAATAGCTTTATTATTTTTTCTCAGAGAAAGAAGTTTAAATTAGATTATACCCTATAAATACTAAAACGTTAAGGAAACCGGGGGAAAAACCGATACCAAAAACAGTATAATTTTATAATGAAGTATATCTAATTATACGAAAATGGGGTTAAAAATAAATGATTGTACCAGATACCGATATTAAGACTGTAGAAAAGATACTAAGTAGCCTTGGTAAGTTACCGGTAGCTCCTGTTATTTTAAATAAAGCTCTAAAATTAACAAATAATTTACAGTCGAATATTGATGATATTTCTAAAAATATATCTGCTGATCAAGTCTTATCAGCACGAGTAATACGAATGTCCAATTCACCTGTATTTGGTCGTACTTTTAAAATTACAACGCTATCTGAAGCTATAAGAGTATTAGGTTTTGACCAAGTAAAATCAATTATCATCACAGCATCTACGGCTCAGATGTTTCGCTCCGGGGAACAAGCTCAAATTGCTCAGATTTTATGGCAGCATTCTCTTGCAACAGCGTTAGGAGCTCGCTTGATTGTGCAAAAATTTGGTGGATTAGATAAAGAAGAAGCTTATTTGTGTGGACTTCTTCATGATATTGGTAAGTTAGTTCTCCTTCAAACAGCACCTCATGTTTATAATGATATTATTTCCAAGGTAAAAGAAACTAATGTCCCTTTTATAAAAGTTGAAGGAAAAGAACTTGGGTTTAATCATGTCAATGTTGCTTACGCACTTTTAAACAAGTGGCAATTCCCTTCAAATTTAACTACACAAATTTCAAGACATCATTCATCCAACCCAAATAACATTGAAGCATCAAAAAGTTTAGGAAGAGTTATTGCAATAGCAAATTCAATTTCAAAATATATTGGTGCAGGATTTATTGAAGCATATAATCCTGATATCGAAGGGGGTTTATTTCTCGGAGATAAACTCATTGAAGATGATGAACTTATTTCACTTCGAAATGAAACTGAAGAACATTTTAATTTTGAAATAAATAGTTTCCTATAGGAACTATGTATTGCTCTTTTGTGTACTCCACTATTGAGATACAACAGCATTGTCATATAGAATAGTTAGGAAGAATCTGCTCACTTTAAAAACACTTTCCTTTGAACTCCGTTCTGTACTCGACACGAAATCCAGAATAAAAACATTATAACAATCTCATACGATGTTATTTACATCTAAAAAAACATCTTTTTCGTTGTAATTTAATTTGTCTCTTACGGTTACAGTAAAATGGGTTCGTTTCGCATATATAGGGAACCTAAAAACCTTATTTTTTATTATTATTTTCAAGGCAAGCAACTTAACCACAGAAAGTTACAACGAAATGGCTTTGTGTACAAAAATGGCTTAAAGCCATTTTTGTTTATTTTTATTGTAGTGATTTTGTGCATAGTTAATTCTCTAAATATTTTGTTGTTACATGTAAGCAGACGGGATTTGAAATTGGTGTGGAGTTGTAGAGATTGTGAATTCATTTGAGTTTTTATTTTAATATCAGATATTTGATAAAATTAACATTCGTAGGGCGGAACTCTTTAGTAGTTCCGCCTTTTAGTGATACCATGAGTATTTAATTTTTGACGGCTTTTTTTTGAAACTTCTTCAATTTCATTATTAATTTCTTTAACTTTTGTTTGAATATCTGTTTCACTAATTTCTTCTAGTTTTGGCAATTTATATAAAGTTCTATTATCAAATTTATTATCCTTATCTAATGCTACAATTATATGAGCTAATAATTCTACTGATTGAGATTTAATAAAATTATAATTTTCAAGTAATACTTTATTACAGTCCTGG
>CAJVYT010000189.1 GCA_913009765.1 uncultured candidate division Zixibacteria bacterium | reverse complement strand
ACCACTACTTTGTCGCACTACACTGATATCTCAGACTCTGTATTTTTTTTTTTCAAGCCGAAGACGGCATACGAGATATATCAGTGTGACTGGAGTTCAGACGTGTGCTCTTCCGTTCTCATTTCCCTTCAAAAGTCGATTGAGGGGCATGTTTGTTTTGAGTGTATTAAAAAAGGCGGAACTGCTAAATAATTCCGCCTACATAATTATACAATTTATTTTATTATTTTTTATCGTGAGATAATAAATGTTTTTTGTAGAATTCGACTTGTCTGCGATATGAATTGATAACATTAACACGTTTTCTAGCACCGTGACCTTCATCGGGGAAAATCAGAGATTCGACAATTCCATTATTGTCTTTCACTGCTTTAATAATCTGACGGGCTTCACCAACTGGCACACGGGGGTCATTTTCACCATGGATAACAAAAAGAGGTGTTTTAATCAGGTTCGCTTTATGGATAGGGGAGATAGAATCTAAAAAGTCAGGGTCAGACAAAGGACCATATTCGGATTCACGTAAGGCACGACGATATGGTTTGGTGTTTTGCAAAAATGATTTAAAATTGGCGATACCGACAACATCAATAGCCGCATCAAATAAATTAGGATACTCAGTAATCATGCCCAACACAACATAGCCGCCATAGGAACCTCCTCGAATTCCAATCATACCTTTTTGGGTAAAGTTATTAGCAATTAAATAATCAACAGCTGCTTTGTAATCTTTGAGCGAATTTTTACGAAGTTTATAGTTATCGAGGTTTTGATATTCACGTCCGTAACCGGATGAACCGCGAGGATTGGGAGAAATAATACCGAATCCATTAAGCATAAAATATTGATAATTTCGGATAAACCTCGGTTGAAATTGACTTTCCGGTCCGCCATGAGCAGAAACAATAAAAGGTATCGGTTTGCCGTCATAATCGGCAGGGAGATATAAAAAGGCAGGGATTTCAAGTCCATCAAATGACTTATATTTAATCAGTTTAGGTTCAGTGAAGATTTTGCGGTCGATACCTGCATAAATTGAAAATGTGAGCTGTTTGAGTTTTTCTGTGTGAGGGTTCCATAACCAACAATCAGGAGCCTGCGTAGGTCCGGAAAATGAGAGAAGTATATTACCGTATTTGTCAGCACCGGAAAATCCAAGCATACCGTTCAATGGAGGAGACGGCAACTCCTTTTTAGAATAGACATCTCGAATTTTTAGACGGTTGTATCCTTCTTCGTTGATTTGGGCTCCCATTGTTTTGTAGTCTCGGGAGAAAGCTATATATTCAACTTCCCATTTGGGGTCAATCCAACCATCATTGATATATTCAACTTTTGATGAGCCGATAGTCATTTGAGCAACACGAGCAACACCATCATCATTTCCGTTACAGACGAGCCATATAGTTTTGTTGTCAGGCATGAGAGTAGGAGACCCATAGAGAACATCGCCTTTGTCATCGTTAAGTACTTCAAATTTATCGGTGGTTAAATCCAATATGAGTAAATTATTATTTACATTTGATGTGTAGTTGGCAACAATCATAGTTTTACCGTCTTGAGAGATATCAGCTATAGCATTATAGCCGGGGTTGTCAAAAATCTTTTTTGACTTACCGGTTAGAATATCCATTTGGTATAAGAAGAAATCACGTTTGTTTTCTTCATTAGAACGGTAATAAATAGATTTGTCATCTCTTGCCCATGTAACCGAACCTATTTGAACATCGCTGAAATCGGTAAGTTTGAGGACTCTTCCTGTTTCGGTGTCCATAAGGTAGAGTTGTGATTGTTCAGAGCCTCCAACTGATGCCCCGACAATTGCCATCTGTGAATTATATGAGAGAACAAAATAGTCGATGCCGTCTTCAAATGTTGTGAGCTGATACGGCCAGCCATCTTTGGTAAGACGGTATATTTGAGAAGCACCGGAAGCAGATGATTTAAAAAATACTTTGTCGCCCTCCCAACTAATTCCCTCAGGTATATTCGCACCTATTTGCAAGAAAGTACCAATGTCAGGAACATATTTGCCGGCATCTAAAAGTGTTTTAACTTTTGTGCTGTTATAACTGCTGTCAGTAGCCTGATTATCTTTCGAGCATCCAATAATGAACAAACATAGTGTAATTATTAAAACGAGAAACTTATTTAAACGCATGTTATGTCTCCAAGAGATATTGTTGATTTTATATCTAAGACGAAAATAGGGGGGAAAAGTTTTGTTCGCAAGCAAATAAAAAGGCGATATCGCAGGAACTGCTAATCGCCTTTTTTAAATATGAGGGATTTTTAAACCTTTACAGGTTCTAATTTATGTTCAACTTTTTCTTCTTCTTCAAAAAGAACTCTTTTATAAAAAGAGCAGTCATAACAGCACGAAAACTGTCCCGATTGTTTCATTACACAATCATTTTTTTGAATCATCCAACATGCTCTTCCGCCACCGATTCCGCCATTGAGTCCATCATGTTTCATGTTCTTCACAACTTTACATTCACCCAATAACGGTACCATAAGCCCATTTTTTTCTCGTCCGCAATTGACAAATTCCCAGCAGTTTAATTTTTTGGACATAAGCAGCTTATTACTCCGAATCAATATATTTTATTACAGCAGAATATTGGCTGTTGTTTTTGAACTTATTTTTATCATTTTCTGAAGCGTATCGTTCAAATTTCTCGAAACTTTTTTTTGTGTTTTTTCGGTCATGTTCATACATATATGATAAGGTCAGATATTGATGAACAAGAGGATTGGTATTATCTAATGAGCGGGCATCCTTGAAATATTTCACTGCTTTTGTATACCGCTGCAGTTTAAAGGATGCTTCCCCCATACCGTAGTATCCTCTGAAATTACGTTTTTCAAGTTTAACCACTTTATCAAAATCTATGAGTGCTGCTCTATATTCCCCAGCATCTAAGTAGATCTCTCCTCTACCTAAATAAGCATTTGCTAAATTTTTATTTACATCAACAGCTTTGTTGTAGCATGAAATAGCATCATTTACTCTTCCTTTAAATTGATAAATTTCCGCAGAGCGAATATAGTTTTCGTATGCAAGATCCCACTTCTTCAGTTTGGAGTATGATTCTGCCGTACCGTAGTATGCTTTTACATTGTTAGGAGTTTTATCAATCACTTTTTGATAATCAGCAATTGCTGCGGTATAATCGCCTTGCTTGTATGCATTTTGAGCCGAATAAAAATAATCATTACCCTTGAAAGTTTCTTCTTTTTTTGTCTGCGTTAATAGCTTTAAGGTAGGAGACAGTTTTTTTGTCTTCCCTTTTTTGATAGAAAACGTACCTTTAGCAGTTTCATACCCATCAAGAGAAACAGTATAGGAATGTTTGCCTGATTTTATTTTTGTATACGTCAGATTTCCTGCCCCTAACACATTTCCATCCACTTTAATCTTGGCACCCTCAACATTGGCATTCAGAGCTAATTTCCCATATCCTGACACCTGTTTTTTGGTTGTTGTCTTTGATTTAGAAGTTTTTTTCTTTTTCTTTGGGGTTGTTTTTTTCGCTATTTGTACCGTTTCTTTTTTGGATGAAGGCTTCTGGAAACTTAGTTTTTCAATAGGTTTTTTTTGAGATGAAGCAATAGTTAGTTGTTTTAGAGGAGTTTGGGTCCCTGCGGATTTTTGCGAACTTGGTTTCAATGTAATATATGAGTTATTGTTATTTGCAATTGTTATATAATCTGAACCGGTTATTTCATTGTTTATTAAATATTCTATTTTGTGTGAGCCTGTCGGAATATTTGAAAAGGAAAAAAGACCTTGAGCATCAGAATTAACTTTTTCACCTAATTCAGAGAATACGACTGTGGCACCCTCTATAAATGGTTGATCGTTTTCATCTAAAATAATACCGATAACCTGACCATTTCCCACACTTGAATTACCTACTAAAAACGAGCCGATAATTAATACAATAATAACTAAAGAAGCCGCAACAGAGTAGAGGGTGAAGTTTTTGCTTAAGTTTTTAGGTTTTAGGATATAATTGCGATTATTAATAATCATTTCATCGTCAGGATGTAATTTTTGAGAACCTTGTAGTTGGATATAGCTATGATAGAAGTATGCAAGTCCTTGACCTTTTTTTGCGATTTGAGGTTTAGGGAGTTCAGATTCTATTGCTACTTCAGAATTTGGAGTTTCTTTTTGAGCTTTGTTATGTTTTGGCGGTTCAATCGGTTTATTAGAAAATGGCTCGGGGTGATCAGTATTGATACTGCTAATTTTTTCAATAAGGTCGGATTTATCTTTGTCATTTATAAAATTATCGGATTTATAAAGATTTTTTTCAATTTCTTTAATTTCACTATCAGATAATTTCTTGATATTTGAAGATTCATTTTTTGAGTCTGAGCTATGATTTTCTTCATTATACTGTTTTGAGAAATTATTACTTGTAGTCTTTATTTCTTCAGTTGGTGAAGTGTCACTTAAATTATGTGCTTCTGATTCCATTATATCCGCATTTGTTTCAATTCCCAGGTCATCTGAATCAGGAAGAGAAATACTTTGTTCAGGAATATAATCATCATTGTCTGTTTGTATATCAGCCTGAGAAGTGTACTCAGGTGAGTTGCTCATATCAGCACCACAATAAAAACATGTATGAGAGTTTACATTGTTTTGCTCAGCTAAGCATTTTGGGCATTTTTGCAAAAAGAACTCCTTTAATTAGTTGTAAACATTTAAAATTATTATCGACAAAAACTAATATTTCCTTTAGATATTCCAGTGAGATAAAACGTCACTAAAATGAGTTAAAATCTTTTTCAATAAGAACTTGACAATGACTGGTATTTATTAGTATTATTTCGTTTTGTGTTTATAAAATTGAAAAATAATATAAGTTTCCCAAGGAGGAACATATAGATGTTTAACCGTTCTAAAATATTGCTACTTAGCACATTAACATTATGTATTGTGGCTTTTGCTATCGGATGCGATCAGCCTGAGGATGTAATTACACCAAACGGCAAAGCATATTTAACATTATCACCGGAAAGATTACCTGATAACCCGACAGGTACTATTTACCAATTATGGGTAGCAAATGATACTGATACTCTTTCATTGGGGAAATTTGGTTTTAATTATATGTCCCGACATTTCCTCTCTGAAAATGGTGAAATTCGAGCTGATGCCGGAAGATTTTTCTTAGACGAGAGTATTGAGAACTACAATTCAATTATTGTCTCTGTAGAACCTATAAACGATCCTTTACCTAATTCACCTGCTTCAATTTTGCTTTTAGATCTTACTAGCAGCCCAACAATTAAATTAGTTTTTCCACAAGTCAATTCACTTTGGGATGCAACAGTCCGTTATAACTTAAAATCTACATCAGATGGTCAGGATACTACAAATGACGGTAGTTCAATTTGGTTTTGTAGTTATAAACGAGATACTACTACAATAACCGATACATTTTCAGTAACTGATTGGAAGTTAGATTCTGGTCTTTTTATACCAGCAGATTCAACTCTTATTGATACAAACGTTATTGGTATTGATTCTATAATTCAAATAGACACAATTTTTGTTTTAGGTGCCGATGAATCCGGCAGCGGTTTAGATACTTTAGATGTAACTACTGTACGGTATAAGACTTATCTCTCAATTGACACATCTGGATATTATCCGACTACACTTAAAATGACATTTGATACATCTTCATATACTGTTATTGAAGATAAATTTACACAAGATGATTTCCAACTGCCAAATTTACAGGAATTTGGATGGAAATATCGTGGATGGGTTGTTTCTGATGTGATAGATACAGCAGCAGTTGGGAAAATGACCCTACCTGGCTGGTTAATATTAGAGCCTATTTTGATGAATTATACCGGTGGGCTATTAAGCACGGGTATATTTTATGAGATTACTCAACAAGATGAAGCAAATCCATTTGTAGATAATCTATATAAAAATCCCCCTAGAGTACCTTTATTTCCCGGAGAAGATTTCTTGATGAATCTTCCTGCTCCAATGACAACACCTCCTGTACTTGCAAATTCAAAGGGTCATGTATTTATCTCATTAGAACCAGAATTTTATAATGAAACAACAAACTTCCCTTTATTAGCATTTGTAGGTGATTTACCTGTCTTTTTGCCTGGTGATACAACAGTAAATGGATATAGTCGAACAGGGACGCAGCAATATACATTAACAGGTTATATGTACTCAAATGATGATTATAGAGGTTTTCCATCGATTTTGGTTACTGTAGAAAATTTCTAAATAGGTAAATTCAAACAAGTTATTTAAAACGGCTTAGTTTTCTAAGCCGTTTTTTTATACAAATTCTTTAAATTTTGCTTGCCAATATTTTATTTTTCAATATATTCTTGCCTAATTTAAAGTGTGAAAATAAATGTAACCTATTAAATATTATAATCTTTACAGGAGAAATCAGTATGGGATTTGATACTGGCTTGTTATCAGTCATTATCGGAATTGTCGGAATTGTTTTTGCGTTAATTTTGTTGATGTGGATTAAAAGTAAATCTACCGGAACAGAATTAATGAAAGAAATTTCCGATGTTATTCATGATGGAGCGATGGTATTCTTAAAACGAGAATATACCATTCTCTTAGGTTTTATCGCTATAGTAAGCATCTTGTTGTTTTGGAAAACAACACCTGAGACAGCATATTCATTTGTAGGTGGAGCATTTTGTTCTATGCTTGCCGGTTTTGTCGGAATGAATGCAGCTACTTCTGCAAATGTTCGTACGACAGCAGCAGCAAAAGACGAAGGGGAAGCAGCAGCATTATCTATCGCTTTTTCAGGCGGTGCAGTTATGGGAATGTCGGTCGCATCGTTAGGATTAATAGGAGTTGGTATAGTATTTTACTTTTATTTACCTGCGTTTATTGCTAATCAAGGAATTTCATCATATATCTCAGGTTTTGCAATGGGTGCCTCAACAATTGCTCTGTTTGCTCGTGTCGGTGGAGGTATTTTTACAAAAGCTGCTGATGTGGGTGCTGACCTTGTGGGTAAAGTTGAAGCCGGTATTCCTGAAGATGATCCTCGGAACCCTGCTGTTATTGCTGACAATGTAGGTGACAATGTCGGTGATACTGCCGGAATGGGTGCCGACCTTTTTGAATCATATGTCGGTTCAGTTATTGCTACAATAGCTATTGCTGCTACTGCTAAATTTGGTTTGTTTGCCGGTATTAGTTCAGGTGGTCGTGCTGACATGATGTCACTGCCATTACTCATTGTTGCATTTGGTGCATGTGCGTCTATTTTAGGAATATTATCTGTCCGATTATTTTCAGCTATGAACCCTGCTTCTGTTTTACGCTTGGTTACCTATGTCGGTTCAGTTGTGATGTTGGGTGCCGCTTGGTTTATTATTGATAAATTAGGAATTAATCAGAATGTTTTCTGGGCAATTTTTGCCGGTAATGTTGCAGGTATCGCATTAGGTCTATTGACAGAATATTATACCGCTGCAAAACCTATCAGAGATATTGCCGATGCATCCGAAACAGGTGCTGCGACAAATATTATTTCCGGTCTTGCTGTAGGTATGGAATCAGTTTTACTTCCTATTATTGTCATTTGCGGAGCAATTTATGCCGGATTTACCTTTGCCGGTCTTTATGGTATTGGTATCGCAGGTGTTGGTATGCTTGCTACAATCGGTGTTACTATGTCTGTTGATGCCTATGGTCCTATTGCTGATAATGCCGGAGGTATTTCAGAGATGGCAGGTTTAGGTGAAGATGTACGTAAAATTACTGATAAATTAGATTCATTAGGTAACACAACTGCTGCTATTGGAAAAGGATTTGCAATTGGCTCTGCTGCCTTAACAGCATTGGCATTATTCTCTGCGTACGCTTCTGTAGTCGGTTTGGAAAGTATCAATATTTTAGAGTCGAAAGTAGTTATCGGATTCTTCATTGGCGGAGTGCTTCCGTTTTTTGTCGCTGCCCTTACAATGAATGCAG
>CAJVYT010000188.1 GCA_913009765.1 uncultured candidate division Zixibacteria bacterium | reverse complement strand
GTATCTTTAAAAAATCCGTTCATTTAGACACCCTCTTTCTTGTGAGTGACTGTTTCAATAAATGACTGCTCCAGAGTAATTTTTATCGGCTTCACAACTCTGATTGATATTTTTTTATGCCGGAGTGCATCTATTACCCAGTTAATTTTCGACTCATCAACCAGCTCAACAACCATTCTTCCTCTTGAAAGTGTTTGGAGTTTCCCAATATCAGATGGAATATCAAACAATGTCTCACGAAATTCTGCTTGAATTTCATACTGTAGTTTTTTATTGGTCATCTCATCAACCGAACCAATTTTAGCAAGTTTACCATTTTGTAAAATTGCAACTCTATCGGCAACCATTTCAACTTCGGATAACAGATGAGAATTTAAAATAATCGTTTTACCGTCATCTCGAATTTTTTGCATAACGTTTTTAATCTCTGCTCTGCCGACCGGATCAACACCATCTGTCGGTTCATCCAAAAACAAAACTTCAGGATCATTTATCATTGCTTGAGCTAAACCAACCCGCTGCAGCATTCCCTTGGAATATTTTTTTATTTTTGTATTTGCCCACTTAGTCATATCAACTAACTTAAGTAATTCATCTGCTCTTTTTGAAATAACACCATCTTTTAGATTAAACATTCTACCGGTAAGCATCAGCAGCCCCAAACCGGTCAAATGGTCAGGAAAGCGATGGTTTTCTGGTAAATATCCGATTTTCTCTCGTGATTTTGGATTTGACGGCGGATATCCCAAAAGTGTCGCCTCGCCTGATGTTACCGAACTGATACCCAAGAGCAGTTTAAATAATGTAGTTTTACCGGCTCCATTTGGACCAAGCAGCCCGAAAATTTCCCCCGGTTCAATTTGGAGTGTAACAGTATCAAGAGCTGTTATCCCGCCTTTTTTCATTCCTGTATGATATATTTTAGTCAACTCATTTACCGTGACGACATTCATCTTTTTGTCCCTTATATATTTTCAATATAATAATTTCTATCCTTTACGGATTCAAGATAAAAATGTTATGCTATTGCTATTATCGGAATTAGATTTGACAGAATTTAAAAGAAAAAGCAGCTTAAAACCGATTCTTATTTTGAATTAAAAAGTAACAGAAGTAGTTGGATTTCTCGATTTTGAAATCTAACGATTCCAAACCAACGGAACGCCAACCTACTTTCAGTAAATAAGGAACCGATTCAAATTGTGAACAGAAGATAAGTTTTGTTGGAAAATAAAAAAAGCCATTGGAGGGAATCGAACCCCCGACCTATTGATTACAAATCAATTGCTCTGCCTGCTGAGCTACAATGGCTTAAATAATGAATGACTAAGGAACAAAATTATTCAGTAATGTCAAATAGTTTTTTACATTTTGGTCAAAAAAGTTATATCGACAAATTATGAATTAAAATAAGTCTGTTACACTTTTTTCTTCCATTTTGTGCCATCTCGGCTGTCTTCTAAAATAATTCCCTGCTTGAGTAAATCTGCACGGATTTTATCTGCCAACACAAAATCTTTATTTTTCTTGGCATCCGCTCTTTGCTGAATCAATGATTCTATTTCAGTACTGTCAGTATTATCGGTGTTGATATGATATGTAAAATTCAACACAGAATCAAAGGCATTGATAGTATCCAAAGCATTATCCCGCTCATCTGCCGACAGATTTTTATCAGCTTTGATACGGTTTATCTCACGGATAAAATCAAATACAACGCCCAAGGCACCGGATACATTTAAATCATCATCAAGAGCATCTTCAAAACCTGCCTTAGCTTTCTCAATTATTGCACCTGCAGAGTTGTCAGATTCAGACCCTTTATAGCTTTTTAAATTCACGATAAAATCATTATACCGTTCTAACGCATTTCGAGCAGCATCGAGTCCTGCAAAAGTGAAATTTAATTGCTGACGGTAATATGTCGAAGCCAAAAGGTACCGCACGACTACCCCAGCATACCCTTTGTTGATAATATCACGAAGGGTATAAAAATTACCGAGCGATTTAGACATCTTTTTTCCCTCAACAATCAAATGCTCCCCATGAAGCCAGTAGTTAACCGATTTTGTACCGGTACAACCTTCTGACTGGGCAATTTCATTTTCATGATGCGGAAAAAGTAAATCAACACCGCCGGTATGTATATCAAAATGATTTCCGAGATATTTTTGCGACATAACCGAACATTCAATATGCCATCCGGGGCGACCTTTACCTAATGGGGTTTCCCAGTAAATATCACCATCTGATTCCTGCCATGCTTTCCAGAGTGCAAAATCAGAGACAGAATCTTTTTCATATTCGTCTGTTGAAACTCTCGCACCGGCTTTCAGCCCATCCATGTCAAGATTGGCAAGTTTTCCGTAATCTTTAAATGCTGAAATCTTATAGTAATAATTCCCGTCAATTTCATAAGCAAATCCTCGTTCGACCAATTTTTGAATCATCTCAACCATACCGTCGATATGGTCAGTCGCATACGGTTGAATATCAGGTCGAAGAAAGCCGAGTGAGTCTAAATCTTCTAAAAAAGCATCAACATATTCAGTAATAAATTCTTTGCGGGATTTTTTTTGTGCTTGAGAGTCCCTAATAATTTTATCATCAATATCGGTGATATTCATTACATAGGTAACATCGTAGCCTTTGTATTTCAAATAGCGGCGTAATATATCACCCCACATAAAGGTACGGAAATTTCCGATATGCTGAAAGTTATAGACTGTCGGTCCACAAGTATAAATTTTTACTTTACCTGCTTCAATAGGTATAAAGTCTTCTTTCTTGCGGGTAAATGAGTTTTTAAATCGAAGTGCCATTTCTAAATTAATCCTCCGTCAATGACTTGACAGTTTTGGCATCAAGTTTCTTAATCAGTTCTAATACTAATTTAATTGTGTTATCATAATCGGCACGGGACAAAATTCCATTATGACTATGGATATATCTGACAGCAGGACCAATAACAATTGTAGGAACACCGATACGGCTTATATGAATCCTTGCTCCATCAGTTGAACCACCTGCCATATATGAGACATGATAAGGGATTTTTTTTGCTTCGGCTGTTTTGAAAACAAAATCACGAAGTTTTAAATTCGGAATCATACCGCCGTCATATATCAACACAACCGGACCGGCTCCTAATTTTTCCTCTTTGGCAAAAGTGTTCGGCGGCATATCCTGTGCTATTCCGGTATCTACAATTATACATACATCAGGGTCACCCAAATGAGCAACAGTTGCAGCACCCCGTAAACCTACCTCTTCTTGTACAGTGGCTCCACCCAAAACCGTGTTTGGATGTTTTACTTTGCCGAGTTTTTCCATAACTTCTAAAACAATTGCACATGCGACACGGTTGTCAAATGCTTTTGCCATGTATACTTTTTTATTACCCATGATAGTAAATTGAGAATCTGGAACAATCGGATCACCCGGTTTTACGCCAAGTTTCTTTTTAACATCAAATTTATCGACAGCTCCAACATCAATAAACATATCTTTTATTTCGATAACTTTTTTTCTCTCTTCAGGAGGTAAAAGATGCGGAGGTGTTGAACCTACAACTCCGATAACAACACCTTTGGGAGTTATAACTCTCATCCTCTGCCCTAATGCAACATGCCCCCACCAACCGCCAAGAGGGAGAAATTTAATAAAACCTTCTGATGTTATTTCTTTCACCATAAACCCGACTTCATCCATGTGACCAACTGTCATAATACGTGGTGAGTCAGATGTACCATTTTTAATTCCAAGAATTGAACCCATTTTATCATATTCGATATTATCAGCAGATTTTTCAAGTTCACGTGCCATAATTTTACGAATTTCACTTTCATACCCTGAGACACCATTGGCATCGGTAAGTTCTTGTAAGAGAAGTTCGGATTTATCCATTTTGTAATCCTTATATTATGATAGTTGTTCTTCTGTTTCATCTATAAGTTCAATATGATTTACTAATTCTGATAAAGTTGAAATAGTTCTCGTTGTTTCAGGCATATCTTTCGGATAATCACGTTTATCAAGTTTTTTCAATACAGCAGGCATACCTACTGATGTCGGTCCGGTGATATCTTCTAAATATCTGTCACCGACATAAACACACTCTGAGGGAGCAAACCCTGCTAAATTAGCAGCTTTATAGAAAATATCCGAATGCGGCTTACGTAAACCAAAGGTTGAACTAAACAGCGTAAAATCAAAATACTTACTAAGTTTAAAACGCTTTAATTCTTTCAAATGAGTTGTCTCGGGAAAAATTGTATTTGAAACTAGCCCGATAGTCAGCCCTTTTGCTTTGATCATTTCAAGTGTTTGTGCTGTATCATCATAAACTGAAATATTTTTATCAACCGGTTTATAATATGCGTCAAACATACCGTCTATAATATTTTCATCATACTCAAGAGACAATTTTTTAAGTAAGTTTTCAGCAGCTTTTGGAATTGTCCATTCAATACATTTGTCCGCTGCCAGTTTTCTATAATCGATTTTGACCTCTTCAAACTGCTTTATAAATTCTTCATCGTTCGGAATCTCTATTTTTTTCTTTCGTAAAAACTTGGCAGCTTCTTTCATACAGTCAACAGATAATTCTGACCAAGGGACTTTCTCATATTCAATCAGAGTTGAACCAAGATCAAAGATAATTGCTTTTGGAGTTAATTTTTCATTCATAGTTGTTTATTTCTATTGTTGTGCGGATTCTATCATCCTGATTATAAGGTCTTCAAATTTTAGTCCACTTGATTTGGCAGCCATGGGGGCAAGCGAAAGTTCTGTCATCCCCGGAAGTGTATTTAGTTCTAAAAAATAAAAATCATCATGCTCATCTAAAATAAAATCAGCTCTGGCAAGACCGGCACATCCGATAATATCATAAATTTCCTTCGCAGATGACTGTATCTTGGCTGTCAATTCATCTGAAATCTCAGCAGGAACTATATATTCAGACAGACCTTTTTTGTATTTTGCTTCGTAATCATAGAGTTCTTTTTTCGGTTTAATCTCAACAAGCGGCAAAGGTTTCCCGTCAAGTACCGCCGCAGTAATTTCACGACCAGATATAAATTTTTCAATCAATACATTCGGCGATTCATCAGCACATAACTTGAGTGCTTCTTTTAAATCTTCTTTTTTGCATACTTTAGAAAGAGCAATAGTAGAACCACCGTCATTTGGTTTTACAATAACAGGGAATTCAAATGTATCAGAAATTTCATTTACAATTTTATCCGTCACATCTTCAGGTTGTAAACGGTAAAGAGAAAATTTAGAAGTTTTTATATCAGCAGTCGTGCAAAGTCTTTTTGAAACTGCCTTGTTCATCGCAATAGCCGAGGCTTCCATTTCTGAGCCGGTATGTTTTTTCCCTGCAATTTCTAAAAGACATTGAAGCATCCCATTTTCGCCAAAACCACCATGCATAGCAATAAAGACAACATCAATATCATTAAAAGCAGGTGAACCGAGTGTCTTTGCCAAAGACCACCCTGATGCTCTCGGAGGTACAACAGCACGACCGGATTCATCGGTCTCATATTCAATATAGGTACCGTCACTGTTTAACAGCGATTTCCCTGAAATGGGGTCTATCGCATAGACAATATGTTCCAATCTTTGTAACGCTTCATAAATTGCCAAACCGGAATCAAGCGAGACTGCCCGTTCGTTTGAATCACCGCCTGCCAGTAAAAGTATCTTCATTTGTGCAAATCCTTTTGATTTTTTAACTTGTTCAGTATATACAAAACAACAATGATAATCAAGAGCGGCAGAACAATCCAATTGTATGTTTTTATAAAAGATGCCAGATTATCATAATTTTCGATAAATGCTATTGCTGAATACATGAGCAATGATGTGAATAAAATATAAGAAATTAAAGAATACAAAAACATCTTCCCGGGCTGATACTGCCCGACTCCGGCAGCAAGTGCCAACGCCGAACGAAAACCGACAACAAAACGAGAAAAGATGAGAATCAACGCCCCGTATTTTTTAAAATATATATTACTTTTTTCTATATCCTCTTCAGAATACAGTTTATAGTTTTTCTTTTTAAAGAAATTATATCCCTTATTCTTCCCGAAAAAATAAATAACCATCACAGAAAGAACGCCACCGGAGATTACCGACAAAACCGCGAGAATCAAATCAAGTCTTTCAAGCCCTACTAAAGCACCGGCGGCAACAATAAATGTATCACCGGGAAACGGCGGGAAAATATTCTCTATAAAACAGGCAAGAAATATGACCAAATACACCCATATCACCCCATAAGAAAATATCAGGTCAAGCCATTGATTTATTGTATCAAGATTATCAAACATCAGATACTATCAAACATACAGCCGAAGCTGCGATTCCTTCTTTACGACCGACAAAACCTAACTTCTCGGTAGTGGTTGCTTTGATTCCAATTTGAGACGTTTCTATTCCAAGAATGTGAGAAAGTGACTTTTTCATCTGAGGAATATGCTTTTTCATCTTAGGTACTTCTGCTATGATGACTGAATCAATATTTATAATTTTTGAGAACCCATTTTCTTGAAGCAATTCCTGAACTTTTTTTAATAGCTCAAGTGAGTTTGCATCTTTAAATTTTTTATCAGATGGCGGGAAGTATGTTCCTATGTCGCCAAGTCCGGCTGCTCCCAATAATGCATCCATAATCGCATGCGTTAATACATCAGCATCGGAATGACCGGCTAAACCAAAATCATGAGCGAGAGTTACCCCTCCGATAATCAGTTCACGATTTTCAGCAAATTTATGGACATCAAAACCCTGTCCAACTCGTATATTAGACATGTTCATCCTTTTGTAATATCATTTCAGCTATCTGAAAATCTGTTTGGGTAGTTATTTTAAAATTCACTGATGTCGGCTCGACTATTTTTACTTTGATATTTTGCAGCTCTAAAAGCGAGGCATCATCGGTAATAAGAGATTCATCACTCGTAAAAGATTCATGAGCGTTGAGAATTAATTTGTACTCAAACACTTGAGGAGTTTGTGCTTGAAAAAGTTTTTTACGTTCAAGAGTTGTTTCTATATACCCACCCGATGACTGCTTGATTGTATCCACTGCCTGTGATGCGAGTATAGCTGCTTTTTCTTTTTGTGCTGCCTTTACAACGTTATTAATATCAACGACTGAAACTAACGGACGGGCTGCATCATGAATTGCGACATACGATGTTGATGATGACAATGATTTTAATCCGTTTAAAACAGACTCACGACGGCTTTCTCCACCTGAGACAATTTTTGACACTTTATGAAAATCGAACGGGTCGACAATATTTTCAGATGTATATGCTAAATAATCTTCTGCCACTACAAGTACAATAGAATCAACAGAATCAGCTTTTTCAAACTTTTCAATTGTATGTGACAAAAGAGGTTTTCCAGCGATTTCGATATATTGTTTGGGCAGTTCTCCCCCAAACCGTTCAGAGCTTCCACCGGCAACTATTAAGGCTACTGTTTTCATTTTGAGAATATAAGATGTTGAGAGTCAATTAGCAACAACCGTAATGTGTCACCCTGAGCTTGTCAAAGTATGCTCCACCAATGTCATTCCCAACTTGGGAATCCAGAAAAACTATTAAAGAAAACTTAAAAAGATATTGATAAATTCATTATTTTAAGCTATTTTGTGATACTTAAATAGTAAATTCAATAAGCTTGAAAAGTTTATAATTTGTTAAAAGGAGAATTATATGACAGGTAGACAAAAATTACCAGAAGTATCAGAAGAAATTAAAATATCTATAATTAAAAAATCTACAATTACCTATTTCCCTGACGAAGCTCATACATCATTTAATCAGGAGATTGAGGCTTTAGATGTTCCAAAAGAAACAACTCTTGAAGAACTCATCAAACGATATAATAACTCTAGTAATTTCGGAGAATATAATGTAACATTTGAAATAAGAAAGATGCGATGATCCAACCTGCTGATTATTTACAGATGTCAGCTCTAAGCCAACTCATTATTCGCTTTACTCGCCAAGCTTTACGCTTTGTTTCAA
>CAJVYT010000187.1 GCA_913009765.1 uncultured candidate division Zixibacteria bacterium | reverse complement strand
TTTTTGTATATTTTTTTTTTCAAGCAGAAGACGGCATACGAGATATATCAGTGTGACTGGAGTTCAGACGTGTGCTCTTCCGATCTAATTAAAGCATTAGATATAGAAATTGATAATTATGAAATCGAGGTTGAGGAAGAGTGTTTAAAAATTCTTGCTCTCCATCAACCGGTTGCCGCAGATTTGCGATTTGTGATAGCAGTATTAAAAATTAATAACGACCTCGAAAGAATAGGTGATTTATCATTAAACATCGCAAAAAGGATAAAGTATTTTGCTCCATTTACTGAACGAAACGTGCCGTTTGATATAGACAAGATGCTTACCATTACATCACAAATGGTAAAAGATGCCTCCGATGCGTTAGTCGCGTGGGATGCCGGCAAAGCAAAAACTGTCTTAACAACTGATGACATCGTTGATACAATTCACAAAAAAGCATATAAAGAAATTCAGGCACACATAAAACAAGAACCCGAATTTGTTCCATATTATATTTCTTTATTATCGGTATCAAGAAATTTGGAACGTATTGCTGATCATGCTACAAACATTGCTGAAGATATTATTTATATGGTTAGTGGTGAAATTATCAGACATCAAGACAGTGAAGAATAAAATATATTTACTTTGTGATAATTTTTATTTTTTTCTCTCATAAAAAAAGCAGTCTACTTAGGCAGACTGCTTTTTCATGTATAAGATTTGTATCTTTTATTGAATTTTTTTAAGACGAATTTCTTTAAAGATATTATCTATATTCTGTTTGAGAATAAGAGAATCGTCTGGGCGTTGAATAGAGAAATCACCAATCGGATTCCTAGAGGGATTACAAACACCCCCGCTATTTCCATCAAAATTTTCCTCAAGATTTACTGATGTTCCTGACCAAATATAGGAACCACTTGGAGTACAAATAGTTTTTGTTGTATCGTCTAATTCATAAGTATCTTTTCTAAAGACCCAATTAACATCAATATCAATTAAAGTGTCGCCGGCACCGCCTAAACTAAAATCTATCAGAGAATAATGACCGCTATATTCACCGATTAATGTTGGAACCGGTGGCAACACAATATCATCTGAACAGCTGGAAAAAACAGAAAGTACAATTCCTACACTGAACACAGTAACCGCTATCTTTTTAAAAACAGTACGCATATAAACATATCTCCTATTCACTCTTTTAAAAATCAGATTTTGAATATAAACAGTATTTTCAGATGACACAACCGAAAAATCATATTTATCTATTATTTTGACGCTTACAAGCAAAGATTTATCTAAAACTATTTATTATTATATTCAGAAATTTAAAATAGATGGAATAAAGAATAAACAAATAAGAGCTAATCAGAAGTCTCCTCTGTAAGAAATTGTGCAACAACAAGTTAAGATGCGAGGGGAATAGATTGGTTTACAGGGACTATGATTCCCGATAAATTAATTCATTGACATATAATTTTTGAATATCATATTATAGATAGCTCACTGATGCTCCCGAGGCAGAAATTCCCCCTCTTTTTCTGTTTTATTTCATTAGTGGGCTATTTTTATTAATAAACAGATAATTTTTATTGAAGTTAAAGTGAAGATTGCTGTTACGGCTTACCGGAAACAATCTCATACCCGGCTTTTTGCCATGCTAAAACACCGCCGGTAACATTATGTGCATTAGTATATCCTAAAGAACGAAGATAAGCAGTCGCTATACCGGAACGACGACCGGAACGACAAATAACGTAAATTGTTGTATCCTTGTTTTGAGGAAGTTTGTCTATATACAACTGTATAGAATCGTAAGGTATCAAATCATTGGCAAAACTCAATCGTCCCTGCTCAAATTCAGGTATTGTCCTAACATCAAGCAGATAAAAAGCTTTGTTGTTGTCAAATTGTGATTTTAAAAACTGAACAGAAACCTCATCGGGTACTTTTGAAGTGGATTCTGTTTTTTTACTGTTACAATTAGAAAGAGTCATAGTTAGTAGAAGAATTAATACAATTTTAGTTGTTTTCATTCTGAGAACCTTGAATTGTGTTAAACGAATATATTTTCCATTTTCCATTTACGATATGCACACCAAATTTTACTTTATATCCTTGCGATTTTTCTTTATCTACAAAAGTTACTTCAACAGTTGCTGTTTCACCCAATATTTCTTCTTTATTGACTATTCTCTGATAAGAAAACCATCTTTTTTTTGTAAGTCCGTCATCTGTTAAATCATTTAAGATATCTTTTGGCGATGTAAAGACTCTCGGTTTATCAGAATTTAATGCATAATCATCATTGACAACTTTCATTAATTCCGGTAAATCTAAAATATAAGCCAAGGCAGCTTTATCGTTTTTCTCCATAGCCCCAAACATAGCAATAACAACTTGTTTTGGCTCGTTATAGCTGGCACCTGAGCATCCAACTATATTCAATATCAAAGCTAATATGATTATAAAAAGAGTATTGTTTGTTATTTTTTTTCTCATTAAATTTCTCCGGTTACAGTTATACGATGAGAATCACCCAAATCGGCAGATGGTGAAAAAGAATATGAAATTTGCATCTGTTTGACATCAAATCCGCATCCTAATGAAGCACCGCTTAAAGAAGCATTGGAGCTGGTAGCTTTAAAGTTTGACCCAAAACTGTTCCATCCAAGCCTTATATAAAAAGGTTTAAAGTTCAGATAATCTGCTCCAATAGCAAAAATTAAATCATTATCAATAGGAAGTATCAAGTCCGAAGAAATCAACATCGGCATCCCTTTTGGCTGATATGATATACCTGTTCGAATAGTTGTCGGAAGTTTATCTTTGGAACTGCCAAGTGACGAGAGCTGCAAACCGACATTTTGAAGCATCAAACCGGCTCCAAAATGTCCCCGGTCAGAATTATATTTTGCGGCTAAGTCAAACGCTATTCCGGTTGCCGAATATGTATCAATTTTTTCATAAATAAATTTTGCTGTTGCCCCATAGGAAAGATTGTGATTTTTTCTTTGAGCAACAGAAAAAGCAAAAAGTAAATCACCACCTCCAAAATCACCAAGTGTGTTGCCAAGCGAATCAGACCTCGTAAAAGAACCGTAATTAAGATAGCTGAGATAGAATCCGATTGTTCTTTTTATGTTTATTGGTTTTACATATCCTAAAAACCCGCTTTGCATATCAAAAAAGTAGTCATGATAGCCAACTATATATTTTGTATCTTCTATAGATATAATCCCTGCCGGATTATAATAAAGTGCTGATTCGTCATTAGCGAGTCCTGTAAAAGCCCCACCCATAGCAACAGCACGTGCTGAAATATTAATTTTTAAAAATGGGAACGACGATGTCCCCGCATCCGCATTTATATCGCCGGCAAAAAGTCTGCTTGAAAAAAGAAATAGGCATAAAATAACAATGCCGATATTACGAGTTTTTAATTTCATTTATAATCCTTTGTTTAGTCGAACATACGTGGAAACAAATTCTCTGTCAATCTTTTAAAACGGCAGAATATTGCTAACAATTTACCAGCTTTTTGTAGTTTTATTGATTACATCATCAACTAATTTAGCAATCGCCCTCTGCTGACCGTCCTGCTCTACTTCTTCCTCAATATTATAGACGCCAAACTGGCTGATTGTGTTTGTCCATATTTCGCTATTATCAAGTGTCTTTACCAGTTTTATTTCAAAAGTCATAGTAATAGCATAAGAATTTACTATATCTGATTCATTATACTCATAAGGTTTTCGTTCATATTTTATCAGTTTTCCATACAAAAGAACTTCAGCATTTCCTTCGGGAACAATTTTAATTGAACCGTCATCAATAAACGCTTCAATAACCTGCTCTGTCATTTTATCTTCTATTCCGTACTCACCTGTAGTGTTTTCAAAAAGTTCAATAGCAATTGAGTGAATAGTAGACTTTCCCTTTGGATTAAAAGTATAGACAGAACATCCCACTAGTGAAAAAAGTAAAAGTGATGCAATTATTGATTTTAAGGTCATAATAGTTTTACGAATTAAAGATACACTCGTTCCAATATGGTTATTTACCAATTGCAAGTTTCCCTTTTTTGATAACCTGAGAGACTAAATTTACTCCATAATGGTATGGCATCTCTCGATAATCCGACATATTCCAAATAGTAATATCAGCCTGCATTCCTTCAATCAATTGTCCTATTTTACCAATTCTATCAACCGCAGCGGCAGCATTAACAGTTACTGCCGAGATTGCTTCTGCAGCGGTAAGTTTCATTTGTAAAGCGGCAAGTGATATTATGATAGGCAATGATTCCGTATAACTGGAGCCGGGGTTACAGTCAGTAGATAGAGCAACAACAACACCCTCATCAATCATTTTGCGTGCAGGAGCATATTGTTTACCGGAAAGAGAAAATGTAGTACCCGGCAGCAGAACCGCCACAGTACCTGATTTTGCCATTGCTTTAATACCGTTATCGGAGATATACACCAGATGGTCAGCAGATACAGCACCAAGTTCAGCAGCAAGTTCACCCCCACCTGTTGACTGCAATTCATCGGCATGAAATTTTAGTTTTAAGCCTGCTTTTTGGGCAGCTTGCTGAATTTTTCTTGATTCTTCGATTGTAAAAACACCTTCTTCGGTAAATATATCACAAAACTCAGCAAGATTATCTTTTGTAACTGCCGGAATCATTTCATTGATAATAGTATCAATATATGCATTTCTGTCAGAACGGTACTCATCGGGAACTTCGTGAGCACCTAAAAATGTAGGAATTAAATCCAACGTATGTGTCTGGTTCAATTCATTGATAACTTCAAGCTGTTTGAGTTCTGATTCAAGAGAAAGTCCATAGCCTGATTTTGCCTCAATAGTAGTAACTCCATAAGAGAGAAAACGGTCAAGCCGTTCTTTGGTTTTTTCTTTAAGTGTAACATAGTCAGTTTCTCTGAGGTCTCGCACAGAAGAGCGGATACCTCCGCCGGACTTGGCAATTTCCATATATGTTTTGCCTTGAATCCGCATTTCAAATTCTTTTTCGCGAGTTTTTGAAAATACCGGATGAGTATGCGGGTCAATAAAACCGGGGGTAACAACTTTCCCCTTGGCATCAATTACAGTACAGCCTTCGGCAAGTTCTGCCTGACCTTCAATTTTTTCAGATTCGCCAATAAACAGAATTTCTTCACCTGAGACAGCAATACCGCCATTTTCAATAAGAGATAAATCGGACATGTGCTTTCCTGTTCGAGGAGCGGCACCTGCCATAGTAATAAGCTGTCCTATATTTTTTATAAGAAGTGTTGCACGTTTATCTGTATTCATTGCAATTATTATTTCATCATCGGGAGTTTGATTTTATGCTTTTTGGCAAATTTCTTTGCTTCGGGATAGCCCGCATCAACATGACGCATAACACCTGATCCCGGATCATTGGTAAGCACTCGATTTAAACGAACTGCCATTTCATCGGTTCCATCGGCGACAACAACCATACCGGCATGAATAGAATTCCCTATACCAACTCCGCCGCCATGATGAATTGAGACCCAGCTTGCACCGGAAACAGCATTGAGCATACCGTTTAACAACGGCCAATCGGCGATAGCATCAGAACCGTCTTTCATCGCTTCGGTTTCTCTGTTTGGTGATGCCACCGAACCGCAGTCAAGATGGTCTCGTCCAATAACAATCGGAGCGGAAATCTTACCTTTTTTTACATAATTATTAATAATATCAGCAAATTCAGCCCGTTCACCATACCCAAGCCAGCAGATACGAGCCGGAAGACCTTGAAATGGTATTTTTTCCTGAGCAAGTTTTATCCAGTTGGTCAAAAGTTTATTCTTCTTGAAATGATTTAATATCAGTTCATCGGTCACGGCAATATCTTTGGGATCACCGGAGAGTGCTGCCCAGCGGAACGGACCTTTGCCTTCGCAGAAAAGCGGGCGTACATACGCAGGCACAAAACCCGGATAATCAAAGGCATTCACCAGTCCGGCATCTTTTGCCTGTCCGCGAAGATTGTTACCGTAATCGAACACTATTGAGCCGGCTTTATAAAATTTTACCATAGCAGCACAATGTTTTCGCATTGATTCAAGTGAACGGGCGATATATCCTTTTGGGTCTTTTTTGCGAAGTTTATTCGCCTCAATCATAGTCAGACCCTCGGGGATATAGCCTTGTAATTCATCGTGAGCAGAAGTTTGGTCTGTAACTATATCGGGTAAAATACCTCGCCTGAAAATTTCAGGGAATATCTCTGCACAGTTGCCGACAAGCCCGATTGAAATCGGTTCTTTGGATTTTGTATGCTCTTTTATCAGTTTCAATGCTTTGTCGAGTTCTTTGACTTTGACATCACAAAACCCTTGTTTGACACGCCGATTGATTTTCTTTTCGTCAACCTCAACACAAATCACCGATGCTCCCACCATGGTGGCAGCAAGGGGCTGAGCTCCGCCCATACCGCCCATACCGCCGGTGAGTATCCATTTTCCGGCAAGAGAACCTTTGAAATGCTGAGTAGCGGCGGCGGCAAATGTTTCGTAAGTACCTTGTATTATACCCTGTGTGCCTATATATATCCAACTTCCGGCAGTCATCTGCCCGTACATTATAAGACCAAGCTTTTCAAGCTGACGGAATTTATCCCATGTTGCCCAATGTGGCACTAAATGAGAGTTTGCAATAAGAACCCGCGGTGAATGTTCATGTGTTTGGAAAATACCTACCGGTTTACCGGATTGTACAAGTAAGGTTTCATCGTTTTTCAATGATTTTAATGATTTAACAATACCGTTGTAACAATCCCAGTTTCGGGCAGCTTTACCTGTACCGCCATAGACAATGAGATTTTCGGGGTCTTCGGCTACCTCGGCGTCGAGGTTATTATTTAACATTCTGAGGGCTGCTTCTTGATGCCAGCCTTTGCAGGAGAGTTTGAGTCCTCTTGCCGCTTTTATATTTTTTGCTTTCATTTCTGCTCCTTTAATGATATATGAATATAATTAGACATTGTGTGTAAGTCAATCACGACTTTTAGAGCTTGATTGTTAAAATCAGCAAAGATATATTGTAGAACAATGAACCTAAACGGACAAAAAATAAATCTGCGTTTTCCAACCCTCAATGATGCCGACTCTATCGCAAAATATTGTGCCGATAAAGAGATTTCTCGATATACCTTTATCCCTCACCCCTATACTCTCCAAGATGCTATCGACTTTATTGATATGTGTATTGATGACCGCAAGAGTATGGCATCATTACATTACGGAATAGAACATAAAGAGACAAAAGAAATCATCGGGATGATTGGGTTAAACTCTATCAATAACACCCATCTTCGGGGCGAAATGGGCTACTGGGTCGCCAAACCGTTTTGGGGAAATGGCATTATGTTTGAAGCTATCAACCTGCTCACTGATTACTGTTTTGAAACGATGCAGTTAGAACGGATATATGCTCATGTTCAACTTGAAAATATCGGTTCATGGAAAGTTTTGGAAAAAGCCGGATACGAACGGGAAGGGTTGTTGAGAAATGTCTTACGCATAAATAATAAAATGTACGACCATTATATATACGCCAAATTGAAAGATTGGAAAAAATAGAATCATGAACCTAAACGGACAAAAAATAAATCTTCGCTATACCACACTTGACGATGCCGATTCTATCACAAAATATTGTGCTGAAAAAGAAATTTCTCAATATACGATTATCCCTCATCCGTACACACTTCAAAATGCGATTGATTTTATTAATATGTGTATTGATGACCGCAAGAGTATGGCATCATTACATTACGGAATAGAACATAAAGAGACAAAAGAAATCATCGGGATGATTGATGTAAACTCTATCAACAAGACTCATCGGCGAGGTGAGTTAGGATACTGGTTGGCAAAACCTTTTTGGGGAAAAGGAATTATGCTTGAAGCTATCAACCTGCTCACTGATTACTGTTTTGAAACGATGCAGTTAGAACGGATATATGCTCATGTTCAACTTGAAAATATCGGTTCATGGAAAGTTTTGGAAAAAGCCGGATACGAACGGGA
>CAJVYT010000186.1 GCA_913009765.1 uncultured candidate division Zixibacteria bacterium | reverse complement strand
TAATCTTGAGTTTTTTGTACTGTATTTGCTGTTTTGACTTTAAAAAGCGGTGCGGCAATGACGATTGTTGAAACGAGTAATGCACTGATGATTAAAAAGGTTAAAACTTTTTTCATTGTGACTCCTGTGAGAAGAGATTAAAAAAGTTACTTGTTTACTACTTCAGTGATATTTAATATTATTATAATTGACTTGAGTTTCACCTCCTTACTGCGTTTAGAGGAAACTATATTAGGATAAATAAATAATTCCTATTATCCTATCTGCCCATGATGTATGACCATGGCTTTATCTATTTGATTAAATATTGCTTTGCTTAAACATTAAAGTAATAAGTTTTAAAAGGAGATGTCAAGTATTATTTTCTAATACGTGACAGCATTGTCTTTCTTATGGTTTGCAGTTACGACAGGGTGAGAGACCGATTCTAAAACCGTCCAAACGATTATCAAACTTTCTGTATTTCCCGGGAACAAGTTTTTTCACAGAATTACATCCGGGTCTATGCAAACGAAAGGAACCTTCTTTGTTAATATAATAATCTTCGGGTGAATAAGTTATTGACCATATTCCGATTTTTGCATCCATCGCATTTTGCTGAGCTAAAAGAAGTTCTTGAGTTGTTTGTAATTTTGATTCGGTATCTTTAAAAAGATATAAATACCCCAGACCTTTTTCCAATATCACTTTATTAACAAACACAGAATCGACATATACAAATGCTAAGAGTCTGCCGTAGTGGTCTCGTCGTTTTTCGGCATAAGTTAACTCTACCTGTTTATTTAAAGTATATTTTTTCAGCAGTTCCTTTGCTTCTTCATAAAACTGCTCTCCTTTTTCAGGAGTATCAATAGACAAAAGCCGAACCCTATCTCCGCCTTTTAATTCAAAAGTATCCCCATCAATTACTTTTGTAACTCGAAACCTATCTTTAAGAGGTACATCCTTGTCGATATCCTCAACAAACCGAATAATAATTAATACAACTATAAGAAGAACAAAAGTTAAGAGACCGAATCTCTTTTTTTTATGAACCATTTACAACCACCTCGGAATAACCGGACTCGTTTTGTTTTACCTCGATAATCTGTTCAACACCGTCTTTGATATCTTCAATATGAGTAATGAGAATTATTTGAGGGAACCTATTTTTCAAATTTGCCAACGCAGATAGAATAAGGTCCTTTCGTTCATTATCCTGTGACCCAAAAACTTCATCTAAAATAATAAATGAACGGCTCAGCCCGGCGGTTTCTGTTAATGACAATGAAATAGCTAACCGCAAACAGAGATTGGCAAGATCTTTTTCCCCGCCAGAAAAACGCTCAACTCCATAAAACTGCCCATCGTCCATTACCCGTAATTCATATTTTTCATCCAATTCAACTAGATTGTATTTATTACCGCTCATCTCATTAAATAAGCGTGATGAAAGGTCGGCAAGAGTTGGTCTGATAGAGGCAATCAAATCATGTCTATATAATGTAAAGAGAGAGCTTAATTTTTCGCCGTAATAATGAGCAGTTTTATTTTCCTCAAACTCTTTTTCAGATTTTTTAAACATTTCCTGCTGATTCTGTTTTTCTTGTAAAGAAAGAGCAGTTAGTTCTATTTCTTTTTTTATCTCAAATAATTTGTTTTTAGACTCTTCATGTTTATTCTGAGACTGATTAAATTTTTCGGTTACTTTACCAAATTCTAATTCAGAATATCCGATTAAATCTAAGTTTCTAACCTCTTCATCAATTATTTTTTGGGTTGTTTCTATCTTGGAATTTGTTTTATCAATATCATCAATAAGTTTCGGCAATCTTTCAAGCTGTCCCTGATACCTATTAATCTTGTTTTTATTTTCTTCAAACCGAACAAATTGAGAACTTATATTTTCAAACTCTTTTTCATCAAAATCTATATCTCCAATCTCTTTGAGCTTGTCTGAAATATCTTCTTTTCGCTGTAAATATTCATTTGTAAGCTGCTGAAACTGAATTATTTCTTTTTTGACTGATTCAATTTCAGGTCGTAAGACAATTTGTGCTTTATGCTGTTTTTCCAGATTCTCAATTGTAATTTTTAATTCTTCACCCTGTTTTAAAACTTCTTTTTGTGATGTAGTTTTTAATATCAGGTTTTCCTCAAATTGCTTTATTTCATCTTCTATATGTTTTTTTATCGACTCAAAATCTTCCCCCAAAGGACGCAGACATCTTTCACAGATAGATTCTGATTTAAGATTTGCTATATTGGACAGCTGATTGTCAAGCTTTTCAATATCTAATTTCAGACGTTTAATCTCAGTCTGCAAACTGCTGTATTGTGACCTTTTGTCGTCTCGCATGAGTTTTTGTTCTCGTAAACTCTTTTCTAAATCTTTTGGGAAACTGCTGAATTGTGCTTCTAATTTTTCAAGTGAAGTTTTAAGATTCGCTGATTTTTGGCTGTTCGTTTCTATCTTTTGCAAAAGTGTCTGCTGTTGGTTTTTGATATCCTCAGCGTATTTTTTGTTACTTTGCTGTTTTTTAAGCTGTTCAAGTTTTAACGGTATTTCTTTATCTTTTTCTTGCTGTTTGAGCAATTCTTGTAAAAGATGCTGATGCTCGTCTAATTTAGTTTTATCACTTAGTAGCTTATCCTTTTGTACTTTTAGGTACTCTAAGGTACTTTGTTGTGCTTTGATTTCAGATTCGGATTGAATGAATTTGTTTTTTTTCTCAGAATAGATTTCAAACTGCTGTTTTGATTTTTCAAATTCTTTTAGCGTTGCTTCAAACAGCTGATTTTGGGGTACTAACTGAGCCTCTATTATATTCAGTTTTGCCTGTAATTCGTCAATAAATCGTTCAATTGTTTCTTTTTCTGATAATAACCGCTCTAAAAAGAGGGACTTCTCTTTATAAAGTTTGGTGTCTTGTTTGAGCGTCTGTATTGCTTTATCCAACCGCTCGATTCCAAGCATACCGGCGATATGATCTTTCCTTTTTGACGGGACTAAATCAGACAGGGCATTCAGTTCTGATTGACGAGCTAAAAATGAGCTTAAATATCCCCGCCAATCAAGCCCCAAAAGATTTCCTACGTGCGTTTTTGTTTCATTAACACCGACAGATTCTGATTTGTCACCTCGAAAAAGCTCAACTTCTGCTCTATTGGTACGACCGACTAATCTTCGAATAACTGTAAACTGTTCCTCATTAATGAAAAACTTAACTTTTACTTCACAATTTTCTGACTCATCGGCAAAAGTGGATTTTATCTCATCTTTGCCGGATCTGGCGGCTTGATTCCCATATAATGCCCACGAAATAGCCTCAATTATAGATGATTTCCCTGCTCCGTTTTTCCCGATTATAGCAATAACTTTGTCAGGAAAATCAATTGAAGCCGATTTTATAACCCGAAAGTTACTGATTTTAAGTGATTGTATTCTCATATAACTGTTCTAAACTACAGAATAAATAAAATGAGTCAAGAGATTCTCTCAAATTGCCTATATTTCACCTAAATATGTGATATACAGTCCAATAAGCTATAGGTTGCGGTAAGACTGACATTCCTGTCTGTCTTATAGTCGGAAAATAATGTCCAACCTACAATTTTCTATATCCAGTATTAACGGTTATTCAGAGCAGAAACGAATAGAGCAAATAAAGCAACATATCTAAAAACTATCATTCATTCTTTTATCATCTGCCGTCTTGTTCCTGTTCTGGACTCCGGCTTTGGGGCTTGTTGAAAAACCCTCTAAAGGCATCGTCAGGAAAGGGTTCCTGACTGCTCAAGTAGTGACAATTTGGACTTTATCAACAAGCCCTTTGCCGGAGCGGAGAGCAGGTAGATAGCAAGTTTGTCGGGTTTCTCGACTTTGAAATCTAACGATTTCAAACCAACGGAACCGCGACCTACTGACTTAACTCCAAGTCCCCCTTAGCCTCCGCTCACGGTATTTAATAATAATAATATGGAAATAATTTCCATAAAGTTCTTGACAATTTCAGAAAAAAGGGTATAATATGGTCAAGCGTGTGAAGTTATACTACAAAATCCGAGAGCCAAATCAGATTTTCTGTGTAACGATTAAACCTACTTTTTAAACAATTATATTACTTGCTAATGATTTGAAGCCGGACAGCTCCGGTCACAACATAATCTGCTTTAGTTAGCCGACAGCTCGGCCGTATCTTCTGTAGAGCGTGTTTAAATCTGTTAAATGGTAACATATTAAATCCTTCCTACCTACATACTTTGTTGTTCATATTTCAACTTTGTTGAAATTTAAAACGACACCCAACTGAAAATTAGAGGTTTTCAGAAGCAAATTTTCATATAATTTCGCAACTAAGGAATTTACCCTGAACAGGTATTTTCCAACTCCGATAATAGGACATTAAAAAAACAATTCGTTAATTAAAGAACATCCCCTGCCCTAGACACTCAGGGACACGTATTCCGCCTTATGACTTTTTGGTCCGGTGGTGTACATATTTTAAGAAAACGAATTAACCTATTTTTCCTTATTTTAAGGAGTAAATAAATGTTAAAAAGACTGTTAATTGCAGTACTCGTATTAAGCTTAGTAACAGCTTTTACAGGTACAGCTTTTTCAGATACAAATCCGCAATTGAATATTGGAACACCAATTAATACTCATGTTGATAACCCGATTCTTTCAGATAAAGGTGCTATCAATATTGTTCCAGCTCAACCTGCATCAAGACCAGTTAATTTACAAAAACTGCCTGTTGGTGAGACAGTTCCTACCCCACCGCTTGGATCATTTTGTGAAGATCTGTCTTATGATGGTGGTGGTTATTATTTATGGACCATGATTGATTCAGGTGATGCAAATTACTACAATGTGCGGTTTTCTACTGAAGAAAATTATTCATGTACACTTTATACTTTCTGGGTTTTACCATACCCTTCAGCAATGGTGGGTACACCAGATTTGATGTGTTATTTATGGGCTGATGACGGCAACGGGTTCCCCGGGGCTGTATTAGACTCATCTCTTATTCCTTACTCTGACTTAGCTAGTGGCTATCAGTGGTTTGGAGTTGATTTCTCACCAACCTCTCCTAATGCTCCAGTCGATGGTTTTGGTTGGGTGTTCTCAGATGGTGAAGAATATCACTACGGTGTCCGCATTGTTGACAATAGCGGTGCCGGAACTGATGAAGTTGCAATTCTTACCGATGACGGTTCTACATCCACCGAATGTCGCACCTCTTACTACGATACATACGACCCACTCAATACTGGTTGGGGAACTATGTGTGGTGTCTGGGGTGGAGATTACGCAGCAGTTATGTCTTCTGAAAGCTGTAGCGGGGAAATCCCATTTACCGATTGCTATACTCAAGAATATAATGGCGCACCTGCCTATATTTTCTCAACTCCTAGTTCAGCTGGCGATGATATTCCGTCACGTGCTATGCGTTTCGACGTAGGAGGTCCTGAAACTTTAACATCTGTTGATGTTGTTATATATGAAGCAGATGCTAATTATAGTTCTCAAGATGTAACAGTATCTATCACTAACGACGATGGTGGTCTTCCGGGTACTACTACATTATTTTCAACTACTTTACTTGCCGGTACATATACCGGTGGTTGGTATATTAACGTCCCTGTTGGAATTGTTGTTGACGAAACATTCCATATTGTCGTAACTGTTGATGGCGTTCCCGGTGTATCTTGGGAATATATCCTCGGTGATGACGGTACTACCGGCACAGGTCGTTCAAGTACTATGTACAATGGTACTTGGTATGCTACACCTGCTCTGTATGGTGACGATTATAACTGGTTCTTCTCAGCCAATCTTTGTATAGACCAATTCTCATCTTGTGTAACCAAAAGTTACTACAATGGTCTCGCATATGTTTGGGATCTAACCAGTACTGTACAACAAAATGCAGCCGGTGTTAGAATTACAAGTGCCGGTGAAAACTGTCAAGTTAATGAAGTTTCCTGGGCATTATACGATGTCGGAGATCCTGCTACTTATCTTGAAGATTCAAAGATTTCTATATACACAGATGCAGGCGGCGTTCCTGGAACTGAAATTGCTTCAATTATAGTTCCGGTTATTGATTATGTAATGTATCCTGCTTTACAAACAGTAGATTTCCACTCCTTAGACGTTTATGTCACAGGTGATTACTGGATTGTTATAGAAGCTCTTGGTACAGGTATTATAGAAGTAGTTACTGATGATGGATCAAGCAACAATGAAGCACGTTCTGCTTTTAATCTATCACCGATTGGTTATCCTTGGCTTACTATGGTTGATGCCTTTGGTGACGACTATGGATTGGTAGCCTATTCTTCACATTGTTGTATTCCATTTGTTGGAAGAGCTTGTGATCCGCTAACTGATGCGGGTTGGTCAACATATCAAGGTTCTCAAGCCCGTAATGGTGCTTCTCAACTTGCAGTAGGCGATGCCTGGTGTAACTTGAACTTGAACTGGAGCTATGACGGACCGGCTAGTGTTGTTTATGCAGGTCCTGTCATTTATGGTGACAGAGTTGTATGTTCATTCTCAGATAGTTATACCGTATTTGATATTGCTACCGGTACACCTATCTATACTTTAAATAGTTCATCAGGTGACGGACAATTGATTAGTTCTTCTGTCCGTTGTACCCCGACTATTATGAATATTGGTGGCACTGACATTATGTTCATAGCCGGTGGTGCTTCAAGAGCCGTTGGTGCAATAGATTTTGCTACCGGTGCCGTTATATGGCAGCGTACATTCTTTTCTGTTGGATTAGCTAATCTCTTTGGTGATACACGTTTCTCCGTAATGACTGTCTTAAATGACGGTGCTATGGATGTCTTGTACTATTCCACTGATGATGGTGCTGTTGTTGCTGTTGAAGCTTTAACTGGTAATTTATATGCCGGTTGGGCAACAAATCCTGTTTATCTTACAGGAAATCCATATGTTTCCGGTGCTACTGACGGAACCAGCCTTTTCTATTCTACCCAAACAGGTGCCACTGAAGGTGATATTTATTCTATAGATCCTCTCACTGGTGCTATTAACTGGACACTGCAAGGTGCCGGCGGATTAGCTGCTCCACTACAACCTGGATATAACTATCCTGAAGGTTTCCGTGGTGGTGTTGCTTATGAAGGCGGAGTTTTGTATGCTGTTTCTTGGGCTAATGACTTAGGTGTTTCCGATCATCCTTTAGATGGATTCTTCTATTCTATTGATGCTGCTACCGGTAATCATGTTGTCCCACCAGTAGCAACTAATAGAGCTATATATTCTACACCTATTGTAGATCAAAATGCTATATATGCTCCAACATTATCGCAGTGGCTTAACCCAACAGACCCAACCGGCGGAGATCTGATTGCTTTCAGTAGATCTACCGGTAATCAAATTTGGGGTGCTAAAACTGCTGATGGTGCTAATTATTTCAATACAGGTCTTTTAACTTGTGAACCTGATGATGCAGGACTTGCTCCTGATCTTCTGTTCATCTTTAATAGTACCGGTTTCTTAGAATGTTATAATACTAGTAATGGTGAAAATATCTTCAATCGCCGTGTTGATCATGGTGGTTCTGCCTTAGAACGTGGTGTTTTAGGTGCTTTAGCTATGACAGCTACTGAAGGTATGCATATGTTGTTTGCTGACCTTTATGGAGGTCTTTATGACTTCAAATTAGGTGTAGACAGACCACGTTTGGAAATTCAAACTTTCAGTCCAACTGTTGCAGTTGAATTTGGATCCAGCCCGTCATATGCGGTTAATGCTGGTCCAATCATTGTCAACACAGGTTGTGCTGATTTGAATATCGCATCTGCACAAGTTGATGAACTTCCTATTACTGGTTCTAATCGCCCTGACTTCTCTGTTGGCTATGTCACAGAAGATATTATGGAACAAGCTGCTTCTATTGCTGATTTCATGCAGCGCGATGCTTTCCTTTCTAAATTTAGACAAATCAATACAACTGATGATATCGTTGTTGCGAGACCTTTAGAAAATGAAAAAACATCTTCTCTCTTAGCTGCCGGTATTCCTAGTTGGTTTGTCCCTTTCGACTTCCCTATTGCTGGCGATGCTATTGCTGCCGGTGCTACT
>CAJVYT010000185.1 GCA_913009765.1 uncultured candidate division Zixibacteria bacterium | reverse complement strand
AGGAGCTCGTGTCGAATACTTGTGTATTGTGTAAAAATATTGATTATTTTTGAGTATGTATTCTTTTGTTTTTTTTTTAATGATACGGCGACCACCGAGATCTACACTCTTTCCCTACACGACGCTCTTCCGATCTAAGAAGAGATTACCCCAAATCCAACCTGATGTACCATTTTCAATAATCATTTCCGCTTTTTCATACCCCGGTTTTGAAAAAACAGCTTTATAACTTTTCTTGCGTTTTAATTGCATGGTACAAGGCGTTTCACATACACCATAACTAAAATTCGTCCCATCAAATACTTCTATAGTTGCTCCTGATGGTGTAGATTGAAAACTTATATCCTGTTTTGAGCCATGGATGATTGCAGCACATCCTATAATACTCATTACTGCTATAGTAAGCAGAATTAGAAAAAATGTGTTTGTTTTGGTCATCAGTATCTCCACTAATTAAAGTTATCCATACTAAGACAAAGTATGGTATTTTTTTTATTATACTAAATCTTATTGTACGTAAAATCCCATATTATCTTATATTTTATATATATAATGTTTTGATTCTGCATAATAATTATAGACTATTTTATTTTATAAGTCAAGAATTTACTATCACTTTTATTACAAATCGGTTATGGTATAACATTTTATTAATAGACTACTCTCTCTAAAAAGTCAAGAATGTATAGTTTTACAGCTGCATCATCTTGATCAATTGAAGCATACTAAAAAGTGTTATTTCTCTCTTGCACGGTCTGACTATTATACTATATTTGACCTAGTGAAAAAAATCGCAAAGTTACCAATAAATAACCTTTGGAGGTTACAATGGAATATAGAAAAGAAACTGACTCAATGGGTGAAATTGAAGTACCGGTTGATAAATATTATGGTGCTCAAACTGCCCGCTCAAAAATGAATTTTCAAATCGGCGGGGAAACTATGCCGACTGAGTTGATTCGTGCATTTGGTATTTTGAAAAAATCTGCCGCATTGGTCAATATGGAACTTGGAATTCTTGACAAAGAAAAAGGCGAGCTGATTGTGAAGGCATCCGATGAAGTCATCGACGGAAAACTTGCTGACCATTTCCCGCTTGTCATTTGGCAGACCGGTTCCGGTACTCAGACAAACATGAATGTTAACGAGGTAATCTCAAATCGTGCTATTGAAATAGCAGGCGGTACTCTCGGTTCTAAAAAACCGGTACATCCAAATGATGATGTTAATAAAGCACAGTCATCAAATGATACCTTCCCGACTGCTATGCATATCGCCGCTGTTGAGGAAATTCACAGACGATTGATTCCAATGATTACCCTACTTCGTGATACTCTTAAAGATAAATCTGAAAAATTTAACGATGTTATCAAAATCGGACGAACACATCTTATGGATGCTGTCCCCCTTACACTCGGACAAGAGTTCTCAGGTTATGTTGCTCAGTTGACAAACGGGCTGGATAGAATTGACTCATGCCTGACAAGGCTCTACCCACTTGCTTTAGGCGGCACTGCTGTAGGAACAGGTTTGAATACTCATCCTAAATTCGCTCTCAAAGCTGCTGCCAAGATTGCTGAACTTACCGGTAAAAAGTTTGTCTCTGCTCCAAACAAATTTGAAGCGTTAGCGGCACATGATGCGATTGTGGAAGCATCGGGTGTGATGAAGACGCTTGCCTGTTCACTTATGAAAATTGCCTCTGATATCAGACTCTTGGCATCAGGTCCTCGCTGCGGTATTGGCGAGATTATTATACCTGCTAACGAACCGGGGTCATCAATTATGCCGGGGAAAGTAAACCCGACTCAACCGGAAGCAATGACTATGGTTTGTGCTCAAGTTATGGGCAATGATGTTGCTGTGAATATTGGCGGAGCAACCGGACATTTTGAGCTGAATGTTTTTAAACCGGTTATGATTTATAATCTGCTTCAGTCGATTCGCTTAATTTCGGACTCATGTGAGATGTTTAATAATAATTGTGCTGTTGGTATCGAGCCGCACTATGAAAATATTAAAAACTTCTTAAACAATTCGCTCATGCTTGTGACTGCCTTAAACCCTCATGTCGGGTATGACAATGCTGCCAAGATTGCTAAAAAAGCCCACAAAGAAGGTACAACGCTCAAAGAAGCAGCAGTTGCATTGGGTCTTTTAACAGCTAAAGAGTTCGACGAAAAAGTCAGACCGGAAGACATGGTGTAGGGGTATTATTTTAAAATTATAATTCGTAGGGCGGAACTCTTTAGCAGTTCCGCCTTAACGATAACTCATCTAATTATCACATATTTTTTTTAAATTGGAGGAAAAATTGAAAATAGCAATAAATCCTGAAGATAATCCAGAATTGTCAAATATTATTAAAGGTTATAATGAATTAATGTCTATTTGGAATGAAATTAATAAGGAAATTCATAGTACAAAAATACCATTACTATATCATAAGACTCATATTAACTTGTATGTAAATACAATTGGAATTAAATTATCTGAATTCCAAAAAAAGTGGTTAGAATTTAATAAAAGAGCTGATTCTTTTATATTGAATCCTATTTATAAAATACCCCAATCTTCAGATCAAAGTACAATATTTTTTCATTACCAAATCACATTGATTAATAAAATAAATCATCTACGGACAAATATGGTATTAATCGATGAAAATTACAATCATACATATTCTCAACTTTCTAGCAAAAGAGATTATACTATTGCAATTAGTTCTTTTGTTTTAGGTTTTATTGGTTTAATATTTTCGCTTATGAAATAATCATCAGTTTTGATCTATTAAGAAATTATAAAAGATTAGATTGCCTCACTCCCTCCGGTCGTTCGCAATGACTGCATTTCCAATGCAAAAAGCGAAAACGGTGACACATCCATGCATCACCGTCTTACAATAATAAATCTGTAAAATCCCTTTACATCCCACCATAAAGGCTGCTCTTTATATACGACCGAATGCTATAAATGTTCATTATAAATCAAAAATGTTTTATTTTTATTTCTGTTTAAATTCTATATATTATCGCCATGCAAACATCATTTCACATTCATACCTTAGTACAGGAACTCAATAAAGAGATTTTGGGAGCCAAAATTATCTCAACCGAGTTCTATAAAAAAGAACGTTCGGCATATATTATATGTAAAAACAAAAGCCGTTTAGCCCTTTCATTTGTCTATCATCCGACCAAAAGCGGAATCTATCTGATACCACCCTCAAAGATAAATCTGAGTACTCGTGAAAAACCGTGGCCGATATTTTCATTAGATGGTGCCGTCATCGAAAAAATTGAACAACTTGAATTTGACAGAATTATTCAAATCAGACTCTCACATAATGACAAAACCAAATATTTGGTTTTTGAGGCACTTGGTCCAAATGGTAATTTATGGTTCATAAATGACAAAATGGAAAAAGAAGCGACCCTTCGCAAAAAAGAGATTGGTAAAAATGAACTGTATAAAACAAGTCCTTTACCAGACAGATTAAGTCCAATCAATTTGACTGTTGATTCATTTTTAGAGTTATGCCGTAAAAAAGAAGATTTAGCACTGACCTTTTTTTTAGACAGATATATGCTTGGTTTTAATATTACCCTTGCAATAGAACTTCAAAAACGAATAGGACTTGCTCCTCTCCCTGTCTCTCAGGTTGATAAAACGATTGCCCAGCAAATAATAACCGGTATAGAAGATTTGGTAGTATTATTTGAACAATTTGACAAAGGATATCTCTATCAGGTCAAAGGAATGTATGAAGCATATCCATTTAAATTATCATCGGTTGATTCCCAGCCTGAAAAATTTAAAACGCTTTCGCTTGCATCGATGAGTGTTACTGAACGAAAAAACAGTTCAGTCAAAACTGTTGATGAAGAAAAAATCTATACAACTGCGGTAAAAAAGCAGATAAAAAAATTACAAAAACGAATCATAAACATTCAAGAGGATATCAAAAAAGCATCTGAGTATGAAACATACAAATTGTATGGAGAGCTTTTGCAGATAAATTTTGCCCAAATAAAAAAAGGGATGGAGTCGGTAACAGTAAAAAATATTTACAACTCAAATGAATCCAAAATAACAATAGCACTTGATAAAACTCTTTCCCCCAATGAAAACGCTAAACGATACTTTAAGAAACACCGCAAAGGACGTGAAGGGTTAGAGCTTCTTAAAAGACGGTTAGATATTACAAACGGAGAACTGACACAAGTCCAACAGATTCAGGCAGAACTTGAGATTCAATTTCAGAATGCAAAAGAAAAATATGCATCCGAGATTGCATCGTTTCTTCCTCGTGAACATAGCAAAGCTGTCTTGGTCGAGCGTCTTCCCTATCGAGAGCATCAGCTTTCTACCGGGTTGACAATTTACATTGGTCGCGACGGTGCCGACAATGATCGGACAACATTTGAATTTTGTAAGCCGTACGAGCTTTGGTTTCATGCTCAGCAATGCCCCGGGTCGCATGTTGTGATGAAATATCCGAATAAAAATTTTGAACCATCTGTATTAGAAATAGAAGAGACCGCTGCTATTGCAGCCTTTCATTCTAAGGCGAGAAACGATTCAATGGTACCGGTTATTTACACTCAAAGGAAATATGTTCGTAAACCCCGCAAGGCAAAAGCCGGACTGGTCACTGTTGAACGGGAAAAATCTGTCATGGTGCAGCCGAAAAACCATGTGAGCTGAGTTTAAAATATTAAAGTTATACCTTTCTACTTTTTCCTTATAATCACATAACATTCTATCACTTACAGCAAAATGGGTTCGTTTTTTGAAATAGCGTTTTTTTTAACACTCCTTAACCGACTCTTAACAAAGGGGAAATGACAATTATAAAAACATCAAAAACAGGATGAGCATACTTTCCGCCTCGGCGGACACAGCATGACTTTGTTTTGTAGGGAACTGGCATGCCTGTTCCTCTAAGGCAGGGCAATGCCCTGTCGCTACATTTTTAAAAATGGGTTTGTTTCGCAAATAAAACATCTTTTTTAAGCCGTTTTTTCATGCTATTTTTCGGCGTAAACATAACAGACTTGGAGGGTTACGGCGAAATGGCTTTGTCTTAAAAAATGGCTTAAAGCCATTTTGGGTAATATTTATTGTAGTGTTTTTGTGCATATATATTTATCCTCAAGATAATTATTCTTTCAATAATAAAGCGAATTATAAATTTGTGCATGTTGTGTAAAGTTTTTGTATAATTGACGGAGAAGACGATTAAAAAAGATAAATGAAAAACAATGAATGAAGACAACAATCAACCGCATGAGTATCCGATAGACGGTACACTCGACTTGCATCATTTTACTCCCAAAGATACAAAAGATGTGCTGCTTGAATATATACGAGTCTGTCTTGAAAAGAAAATCTACAAGCTCCGTATTGTACATGGCAAGGGAATTGGTGTCAAACGGGATATTGTACAAGCAGTTTTAAAAGAGCATACATCGGTGAAAGAGTTTTATCAGGAGGGCGGTTCCGGCGGAGGATGGGGAGCGACGATAGTAAATTTACACAGTAAGTAGAGTATTCAATAAAATTATATTGTGTTTGTTTTTGATGTCAGATATAAAGTCAAGACCGCAGAGGGCTTGACCCATCGGTTTTGTCAGGTCTCGGAAAGACCTGACCTACAAGACTAAAGAGTTCCGCCCTACTTATTACTGCTGATGCAACAAGTAATTCGTCAGATATAAGATCAAGACCGCAGAGGGCTTGACCCATCGGTTTTGTCAGGTCTCGGAAAGACCTGACCTACAAGATAGTATCTAAATTTGTTAAAATCATACATACAAAATTGTCGGGTTTCTCACAATTATATTTTTTTTGAATAGGAACGCCGACCTGCTTATAACAGCCATTTTGTTGCTGTTCTGGACTCCGACATAGCCGGAGAAAAGAGGTGGAAGTGTGACAAAATTGGCGGAACTGCTAAAGAGTTCCGCCCTACAATACTACAATACTTTACAAATTAGATAAGATAACGACAGTTAGTTTAACTTTCCAATAAGACTATATAACAAAAGACCCACTGTAGAAGCGGGTCTTTTGTTTTTTGGAGTTACTGAAGAGAAAACTTATTTCAACAAAACCATTTTTTTGGTGTTGCTAAAATCTCCAGCCCTCAGACGATAGAAATACACCCCGGAGGCATACTTAGAGGCATCCCACTCTATCTCGATAAATCCTGCTTCGGAATCATCCTCAAACGTTTTGACAACCTGTCCTAAGATATTATAAACCACCAATTCCCATTTGGAATCTACAGGCAGTCCAAAATTAATTATGGTTGTCGGGTTAAACGGATTCGGATAATTTTGCATCAGTTCAAAACTGTCCGGCAGGGTATTTAATTTGGCAGCCATCACATACCCGCTTTGACTACCTACATCAATTTCAGTTATTTTGGTATTACCGTTAAGTTTCAGAATTTGTCCTTTTGATAAATTTGCTTTGCCGTCAAGAGAATAAATGATAACTTTCGTAAATTCACCGTCAAAATTATACTGAATAGTCATATTTACCGCATCACCAATGAGTGTCGGTTTGGCATCCCCTTCAATTAATAGTGACACCGCACCAATCTCATCATCGGCGGCAGTAATCAGAAGTTCATCATTTTGAATTGTAAACTCAGCTTCTTGTTCATCTTGAGGGCTTAGTTTGGCATAAGGTGACGCATCGCCAACAATCACTCTGATTAAATAAACTAAATCAGCAACAGAGAGTGTCAACCCATCTTTGTTTACATCAGAGGCAGCAACCTGCCCATCGACATTAACAGTAAATACCGAAAGACCGTATACAAAGTAATTTGAGTACAGAACGGCATCGGCAATTTCATACGGAATTTCATTGAGGTTTATATCGCCGACCGCATCAATAGAATCGGCACAGACAATATCAATTCCGCCGTTTGTAAAATCAACACACCTGATAGGCATCTTACCCGGTTCGCCGCCGCCAACCATACAGGAATCATGAGCACCATAGTAACCCGGGAAGCCATACGAGTTGTCAGTCATAACATCACCTTCATATCCATATACATCACGTGACATCCAAAGAGTATCACCTAATTTTGAAGAAAGAGTATTATCACCGCAGTCAAACCAGAAGAACTTTATAGGAATATATTGACACTCAAGCGTTCTGTCATTTGAAACAAAGAAATCAACTTGAATCATATCACCAACAACCGAGGTAAGGAAGCAGTCAGGATGATACCCGCCATTATTAGTTTCGGCAATACCGAATATTCGTAAGATTCCTGAAGGACAACCGGTATTACAAATTCCATCGGGACCAAATCTATAGGTGAAATATTCCCATCCACAATCGGTAAAGAGTTCACCCGGACGAACATCGCCAACAGTTAAAGCAGACTGGTCATATCCTAAGGAGATATCAAATCCACCAATCTCTTTAGTAGAACCATCGTAATAGATTTTTACTGTTTCATATTGACCTTGTAAAGAAGCGTGAGTTTTTTCAATTTGGATTAGGAAACACTCATCAATTTGAATAGTAATACAAATATTTTTAGAAGTAAATTTCCCGCAATCATCTGTGGCAGTTACTGTGAAACAGTATTCACCGGATGTATCGGCAACAAAACAAATCTGGTCTGTTGACTGATTATATGAACCTATTGATGAGACCGTTACATTCGCAAGATTACTATCAATATCGGCAGAGTTAATATCAAAACATACTTCTCCCGGTTCATCTTGATAAACTACAAAACTTGAAGGTACATCAAGTGTTGGTGTATTGTTATAGTCCACGACAACATTTACGGTATCAAAATCCTCAGATCCGCAATTATCAACCGCACGAAGAATAAAGCGGTAGCTTTGTCCGTCAGTTGCTGTTGGAGTAAAACAGATCTCATTAGTTGAGCTGTTTAAAGTTCCTGTTGATGAAATAAGTTGTACCGAATCAAGATTATTGTTTGGATCAGAGATCGGAAGAGCACACGTCTGAACTCCAGTCACACTGATATATCTCGTATGCCGTCTTCTGCTTGAAAAAAAAAAAAACACCCCCACCCCCACCCCCCCCACCACCCCACCCCCCCCCCTGCTTACTCTCGTCTGCCTTCTTCTTCTTAACGCACACA
>CAJVYT010000184.1 GCA_913009765.1 uncultured candidate division Zixibacteria bacterium | reverse complement strand
TCATGAGGTTATCTCCTGTTAAAATTGTGTCTTCCGCAAAAGCGGTGGAACACGGGTTTAAAGGTTTTTATTTTAATATAATGAGATAACCTCTTTCTTTTTAGAACTTTTATAACATAGTAACTACAGTACTCATTACAGCGGAAAAGTTGTTTTAGTTACTGCTCATCAGACGATTTCTCATTGCCATCATAAAAAATTATCCTAACTTTTTCCTCGGTGATAAGTCCCTCTGTGATTACTTCATCCAGTTTTGGTTTTATTCTTTCGATATTCTCTTTTGTATCGGTTACTTCAATAACAATCGGCAAATCTGTTGATAATCTCAAAATAGATGTTGTATGAATATGGCTTGTTTTACCAAATCCGGTAATTCCCCTCAGAACAGTTGCCCCCGCAACACCCTCATTTTTCAACATCTCAGTTATGTAAGTATAGAGTTTTTTTCCGTCGTATTCATCTGATTCACCAATAAAGATTCTCAAGAGAATAGCTTCTGATTCTTTTTTCATATCATGTCCTCCATAAATTCACAGCAATAATTTTACCTAAATATACCGCAAAAAATGTCAGTATTATTGTTCCAATAACGTTAAGACTTAATAAAAAAGTTTCTTTTTGTTCAAGCAGTTTGAATGATTCATAGCTGAAAGTCGACATTGTTGTAAATGCCCCCAATAAACCGATTGTGAGAAAGATTCTTGTCTCTTCGGTAAATAAACCTTTATATTCTGAAAGATACATTATCAAACTTAATAAAAAAGTCCCAAGAAAATTTACTCCTAATGTTCCAAGAGGAAATGTGACTAACCCATCTTGAATCCAGCCGCTAATTAAATATCTAAAAACGGCTCCCAGAAACCCTCCAATGCCAACAAGTAATATTATATACATTTTCACACCTTGATAATCTTTAATCAGTAATTATTAACTGCTGCTGTTTTGAAAAAATACAACATACGAAGAGAAATGTCAATAAGTGACTGTATCACATCTTGATATAATATGAAGTTCTGACATTCCTATTCACTGCAACAAAAAAAGGCGAAACCGATTTGGTTCCGCCTTCATATATATAAAATCCAAAAATGTCAGAACCACAGGGGTTACGACCTACAAATATTATTCAGATTTTTCTGTATCATCTGTATCGTCAGTTTTTGCATCCTCAGTAGGTACATCATCATCCGCTTTGTCAGCTTCCGGAGCTTCATCAACAGGAGCGGCTTCTTCTGATGGAGTCTCTTCAACAACAGGAATTTCCTGAGTTGGAGTTTCATCTACTGTCGCAGCAGCTTCTTTTAATGTGTCCGGCATAGCATCAGCCATCGCATTTGATGATTCACTGCCTTCATGTTTAGCAAGGAATTCATCAAGTTCACTCTGTTCGCGAGTTTTATAATACGCTTCAACAGAAAGAACGACTTTATGCTGTTTGCGGTCAAATTCTATTACTTGTAACGGAATTTGTTCGCCTGCTGTAAATACTGTGGCAGCATCGGTTAAATCTTTCTTCCCCAGTTGAGGAGTCGGAACAAAACCTTCTACGGTACCATCTAAATCAACAACCACACCACGGTCCATTACTTTTGTAATAGTACCAAGGCATTCAGTGCCGGTTGCGTATTTTTCAGCAATTTCTGCCCACGGGTCTTCAGTCAACTGTTTGAGTCCTAAAGAAATTCTACGATTATCGTGGTCAACTTTGATAACTTTGACTTCGACTGTATCGTTTTTCTTCATAACTTCAGACGGGTGCTGAATCCGTTTTGTCCAGGACATATCAGAAATATGTACCAAGCCGTCGATACCTTCTTCAAGTTCAACAAAAGCACCAAAGGCAGTAAGGTTTCTTACTTTACCTGAGATAATTTTGTCAATTGGGTATTTGGCATCAATAGTCTGCCATGGATCCGGTTCCATCTGTTTAATACCGAGAGAAATTTTCTCATTTTCTTTATCAACAGACAAAACAACAGCTTCAACATTGTCATTCACAGACATGATTTTGGACGGATGTTTAATATGTTGTGTCCAAGACATTTCAGAGATATGAATCAACCCTTCAATACCTTTTTCCAGTTCAATAAATGCACCGTAATCGGTAATCGAAACAACCCGACCGACAATTTTATCACCAATAGGATATTTAGCTTCAATATTTTCCCATGGATACGGAGTCATCTGTTTGAGACCTAAGGAAATACGGGATGTTTTTTCATCAATATCTAAAATCTTAATATCTATTTCTTCACCAAGAGTTACCATTTCGGATGGGTGACGAATCCGACCCCATGACATATCAGTAATATGCAAGAGACCATCAACACCGCCTAAATCAATGAAGACACCAAAATCAGTAATATTTTTCACGATACCTTTACGTACTTGATCAACTGCAATATCAGCCAGCAATTCATCACGCATAGATTCGCGTTCAGCTTCTAAAACCATACGTCTTGAAACAACAATGTTTCGACGGGCTTTATTAATTTTGATAATTTTAAGTTCCATCGTTTGGTTAATAAGAGCATCAAAATCAGGGACCTGACGCAGTGCTACTTGAGAACCCGGAAGGAACGCATCAACACCCATCACATCAACGACAAGACCGCCTTTGATACGACGCACAACATTACCTTCAACTTTTTCACCAGAATCATGGAATTCACGAATATGATCCCAAACACGCATGAAGTCTGCTTTTTGTTTGGAAAGAATCAGTTGTCCATGAGAATCTTCAATCTGTTCTAAGAAGACTTCAATAGGGTCGCCGACTTTGATTTCATCAGTACCGGTAAATTCCTGAATAGGAATAATACCCTCTGACTTAAATCCTACGTCGACAATAACATCATCCCTTGTAACGCCAAGGATAGTACCGCTGACAATCTCACCTTCACGAATATCTCTGATAGTGGCATCATACATCTCGACCATAGCATTATATTCGTCTTCGTCGTAGACAACGCCCGAGACATCAGTTATACGAACTTTACCAACTTCAGGAGCCAACACTTTAGGCAGTGCTGCTCTTTCTTTGGCTTTTTCCGCCATACGTTTATGACGCGAAGTAGTGACGAGTTCTTTAACTTCGTTTTCAACAGCTGTTTTAACTTCAACAACTGAATCAGTTTTTGTGAGTTTGACTTTAGTTTTTTGAGATTTTTTACCGATCAATGCTTTTCTCTTTGAGGTTTTTGCAGCGACGGTAGTAGTAGTTTTTTTGGCTTCTGCCATAGTTCTAAAAAGAACCTCCTTAATCTGAGACTTGTCAGTTTGGATTTCCTTTTTCAAGGAGACCGACAAATCCGCCCGCATTGCGAGCAACTGCTTACAAACAGTCACCTTATATAATATAATTCTAAAAAATTCCAAGAATTATTTTATATAAAGTTCGATTAAATCATCGGATTAATCAAAAAATTACTTAAGAAATTGACTGTCTCTCTTTGATTTTTTGAATTTCTGCCATAACCCGTTGTGCGATTTCGTTATAGCCTTCTTTCCCCTTTGATTGTGCCATGACCCAATCAGCCGGAATCATTTCTCCATAGGTAATGGTAAGCTTTGCTTTACCCAAAAAACAATCTTTTAACCGATTAAATCCGTTCACATAGGTTGGAATTATAGGACAATGTGCTTTTGCTGCTATCATCCCAATACCTGCTTTAGGTTCTAATAATTCACCGGTAGTAGAGCGTGTACCCTCGGGGAAAATTGTCATACCCTGACCATCAGCTATAATATCAAGAGTAGCCTTAATAGACTGTCTATCCATCACTCCCCTTTTTACCGGACGTGCATTTGTATTTATAAGATACCAACCGAGCAGTTTATTTTCAAATAGTTCTGCTTTGGTCATAAAATAGACAACTCGGGGAGCCCAAGAGCCGACCACCGGAGGGTCTAAATATGATTGATGGTTTGAGGCTAAAATAAAGCCGCCGTTTTTAGGAAAATTTTCTTTACCGGATATCTTTATACGAAAGAGTATTTTGGTAATTGCTCTAAAAAATGTCCAGCCGGTGTAATAAACTAATTTCATTATTATTTGAGAATTGACCGAATAAGATTCACTATATAATCGACTTGACCTTCAAGAGTCATATTGGTTGTGTCAACCAAAATAGCATCTTTAGATTTCATCAATGGAGAATGCTCCCGACTTGAATCTTTATGGTCTCTGTTTTTTATTTCTTCTTGCAATTCCTGCAGGGTGGTATTAACGCCTACTTTCATTAAATCCAAAAGTCTCCGCTGAGCCCGTTGTTCAACCGAAGCATTTAAGTAAATTTTAACATCAGCATTTGGAAAAACAACTGTTGTTGTATCGCGACCTTCGGCAACAATAGAACCTTCTTTTCCATACTCCTGCTGTTTTTTTACCATTGCTTCTCTGACAGATTTATGAGCAGCAACTTCCGATGCATTTTTAGTCACTTCGGGAAGTCTGATTTCGTCAGTAACATCTTTTCCATTCAAAAAAACTCTGTTTACATCTGCTGAAGTTTTAAACTTTATTGGTAAAATGTGAGCAAGTTTGGCAAGTGTTTCCTCATCAGAAAATGCGATATTATTTTTTATGGCATAATATGTAAGAGATCGGTACATCGCCCCGGTATCTAAATACATATATCCAAGACGGGCAGCAATTAATTTAGAGGTTGTCGACTTTCCAGAACCGGCGGGACCGTCGATTGCGACAATCTTGCCTTTCAAAGATGATAAATTAAGTGGTTTATTTTCCATAAATAAAAATTAACAGTAAAATCTCCAAAAAGGCAACTGCTTTATTTTAAATTATTTATTCTCAACAGTTTCTTTAGAATTGAATTGGTCAAGCGGCAATGTATCAAACCATTTGAGATGAAGTTGTGTATATCGTCCATCTTTTTTTATCTCTGCTAAAGCAGAGTTAACAGCAATTAAAAGTGCGGTATCCCCTTTACACACAGCCATACCATAATATTCAGATGAAAGTATTTCACCGACAGTTTTCGCGGTATGATGTTTTTTAATATATGCTTTTGTAGTAGGATAATCATTTAAAACAGCATCAAGATTCCCATTGCTCATGTCAATAAATGCTGAACCTATATTATCAAAAGAGAATACTTGCAGTCCATCCATTTTTTTTGCCATTAATTCACCGGTTGTTCCTAATTGAACACCTATTTCTTTACCCTTTAAATCTTTTACAGATAAAATAGTACTGTCCTCAAGCGGAACAGCAATAATCTGCCCTGCCAAATAATATGGATCAGAAAAATCTATAACTACTGCCCGCTGCGGTGTTATTGTCATTGACGAAAGAACTATATCATATTTTTTGTTCTGAAGCCCCGGAATAATTCCTCCAAACGGTGTCACTATGAATTCCGGTTTCCAACCATTAATCTTGCAGATTTCAGCAATCAGGTCAATATCAAACCCTTCGGGCTTACCGGTTTTGGTATTCACCGTTTCAAAAGGCGGATAAGTAGCATCGGTACCAATACGCAGTACAGTACGTTTTTCATTCTGGATATTTTCTTTTTGCGTGCAGGAAATTACAAGCAAAAATGCTATACCGATATATAAGAAAATTTTCATAAGTCCTCATTTGTTTACATTATCTCAAAAACATACTACAAAGAAAAGGATGAGACAATAAAAAAAGCGGTTTATTCAACCGCTTTAAATATGCAATTACTCATATTTGTAGATTAAAAGTAATCTAATGAAAATGAGACCAGTCTGTCATCAAGTTCAAGGTCAATTTTTATATCGGCGGTACTATAATTATCATTGACAAAAACTCCATTGGCGGTTTCCTCAAAACCAATTTGGTTAAAAAATGATGAGTCAGTGCCGATTATTTTTATACCGCTTTCTTCAGGAACTCTCAAACGAAGTTTGGAATCATTCCCTACAATTTGTATTTCAACATACGGCTCGAAGTCACCTATCTTTAAATATATACTTGAGTTATCTGTATCCAATTTTATTTTTTGTAATCGTGAGGTAAGAAAATTTAAATGCAAATCATTATCGTATCCATAGCACTCCAACTCAAGAGGCACATCTTCTGAAAACTGTATATTCCAATCTTGTGAGTTATCATTATTAATTTTAACTGCTCCACCAAAAAAAGAATTATCACGTGCTTTGAAATTAATTTGAGCCACATTATTCTCAATAGAGAATTTTATTTCCGGTTTTCGAGAGAATTCGTTAAACTCTGCTAAGATAAGATCAGAGCCGGCATCTCGAATAGTTAAATCATTCTGTTCTAAATGCAGAGAAGCCCGCACCAATTGAACATCAGGGTCAGCATCTTTTATGTATGTAGAGTCAGAAAAGAAATTATCTCCGTTAAATCCAATCCCGCTTGTAGTCGCTGCGATTGCAAATCCGCCAAAAAACAGCCCAAGAGTAGTTAAATAAGAGATAAACTGCAGTTTACTTTTTGTAAATATTTTTTCAATACCTACAGCAATTAAGACAATCGGAAAAAATACCATCAATCCTTCCCACGCATCATCACCAATAATATCATTATTTCTCAAAATAATAAGAATACCAATTTGAATCAGTAACATGCCCCATCTAAATCGTGAAGGTGTCATATAGTAGGACCTCCATTGTCATTTTTTGATTCAGTATCGTGAACTTCTACCGTTGGTTCAATAATATCATCTTGGTCTGTTTTATTTTTCTTGCGAAAGATTATGAACAACCCAACAATAATAAGCACAAGCGGCCAGAATTCATTTAAACGAAACCAGTAGAAGTTTTCACTAACAAACCATATTATTCCAACAAAAATTAGAATCATTCCGGGAAGGTACCTATTCCATGAAGAATATTCTGTTGGAGCATCTTCAACCTGCACAGTTTCACCCTGTTCATTCACACGAAATTTGATTTCATCTTTTGGCATAATAATCATAGCAATAATATATGCCACAAACCCAACCCCATGAGTTCCAAATGCCAGCAGAACTACTATAATTCGGACAAATACCGGATCTATCTCAAAATATTCACCTATACCGCCGCAGACACCACCAATAACTTTATTTGTACGAGACTTTTTTAGTTTCTTTTCCATTTATTATCTCCTTTCAGAGTCTTCTATCCTTAAAATTATATACGATAGATTTTCAAAAAGGTTTTATTATTCTTCTGTTTTATGTTTTGACGATTTCTGTCTGTTTTTTTCAATTTTGTACTGTTCTAAAAAATGCAGGGCTTGTGCTGACTTACTGTTATGCAGAGAATCCGCGTTTTCTTTCAAAAATTGTACAGCCTGTTTTTCTTCGGTTGTATCAGCAGTCATTACCGCTATTTTATAGTATGCTTCAAACAGTTGACGATAAATAAACTCTTTATCTATTAAAGAAATTCCGGAAAAAGACTTTTCTGATTTATCACTTTTTTTCATATACTGAACTTTTTTCTTCTGCTGATTTTGTAGCTGAGCAGTACATGTAGACACTTTTCTTCGCCAATAATTTATTTCAGTTTTATCTGTATTTTCAAGTATTATTAAATTTCGAGAAATTCCTTTTTGAGATTCTTGTGTCAATACTGATAAACTTGAAGATGTTTTTAATTTATCTTTAGTTTTTGATTTTTCCAAACCTTCTTTAGATGCTGTCCTCCTCTTTATAATTACTTTCCCTATATCGGCACCATATTTAGGCTGAGGTTCTTTATCAGGAGACATTTCTGCTGTTTTACTTATATTTTCTTTGTTAGAAGACGGTTGTTCGTTGGTTGAAAATGTTTTTTTGATTTTTATTTCATTTTTTTCAAGTAAAACTTTATCTGATTTCTTTATATGTTGAGGTTTGGGAGCTGTTTGCGGTTTGGTTGATAAATTTTTAGCTATCTGTTTAGTTGCTAATGAGACTTCTTGTTTGGCATCTTTTTTAATTTCATCAGAACTAACTATCGGCTCCTCTTTTTGTTCGGCAGAACGACCAACAGACATATCTTCTTTGATTGCAGTATCTTAGATCGGAAGAGCACACGTCTGAACTCCAGTCACACTGATATATCTCGTATGCCGTCTTCTGCTTGAAAAAAAAAAAAAATAAAATAAATAAAATATTAAAAAAAGAAAATATTAAAAATCACATAAGTAGTCATGTACTACTTCAGTATAA
>CAJVYT010000183.1 GCA_913009765.1 uncultured candidate division Zixibacteria bacterium | reverse complement strand
TTTTTTCAAGCAGAAGACGGCATACGAGATATATCAGTGTGACTGGAGTTCAGACGTGTGCTCTTCCGATCTAGATGTCAAACAAGCAATAATTTCTTTGATTTCTATGAATATTGGGTTTTTCATCATCATGCCAATTGCAACTAATATTCTGAATGTTGTCGATTTTGATAAATTTCTAGCCGACCGCAAAGATGCGGTGGTTGAACTTTTTTTAAACGGGGTTCTCGTAAAATGAAGAAAATACTATTACTACTTGTTTGCATAATCATCTTTAACTCACCGTCTGGTGCTGTTGATATTACAATCACCGAGGCTGAACAGATGGCTTTACATCACTCGTTTGAACTAAAAAAAGCAAAAACTGAAAGTGAAGCATATCGCTCCAATTTGAGTGCCGCTCGTGCCGAGCGTTACCCAAATCTTTCGATTAAAGCAACAGCTCTTTATAACAGCGATATATCAACTTTTGATATTAATTTACCGGGAGTAAGTTTTCAGCGTGATATTGGTCTGCATGAGATTTATCAAACCGACTTAAAAATCAGCATTCCTATTTACACCGGCGGTAAGATAGCATCAGCAGTGAACCTTGCCGAAGCTAACTTTGAAATCAAGAAAGCACTCCTTCAAAAATCATCTGACGATATTCGTTTTATGGCTAAACAGGAATACCTTAAACTGTATAAAGCAGACAAACTTGTTGATGCCGCTCATTCATCTTTGAAAAGAACCGAGCTGGTCAGAAAAAATATTCAATCGTTATATGATGCCGGTGCAGCTGATTCGGTGGATTTGATTGAGGTTGAATTTGCATACAACAATGCTGCTTTGGCATTTGAACAATCAAACAACAACCGCCACCGTCAAGAAATTGTTTTTTCTATTCTGCTGGGGCTTGATATCGATGAACCAATAAATATTTCTTCCCTCCCTCAAACACCCGAATCATTGAACAAAGAAATAGTTCACGATATTGATGAAAATAAACCTGAACTTATGGTCTCACGTTCAATGATAGCTGTAAGCAAATCGCTTTTGAAACTGAACAAAGCATCTTATGCACCAAATCTAAATCTGTTTGGCGGTTACTCATACGGTAAGCCTAATATTTCTCCTTTTGAAGAAGACTTTAATGACAACTATACCATAGGTGCAGTACTTAATTGGTCGTTGAACCTCGGCGGTAAAACCAAATCAAAAATGTCTATGGCAAAATATCAGCTTGAATCAAGCCGCCATGAATATGACAGGATATATGAACAGATTCAAAAACAAGCACAACTTGCTTATGAAAGTTTAAAGTTAGCTTTCTCAAGTTACACTACGGCTTTAAAAAATTATGAAATATCTAAATCAAACTTTCGACTGGCACAGATAAAAAATCATGAAGGAGTAATGTCGTCCAATCACCTTCTTGATATTGAAACCAATCTAAGCCAAGCGGAGTCGATGCTTTATTCTTCAGAAGCTGACTATCATATTATTTTAAATCAATACAACTATTTAATTGGATATGAAAAATTGAAAGAAGGAAAATAAAATGACAAAACTGCGTTTCTTAATATTAATGCTGTTTCTTTTTGTGATTTACGGATGTGAAGAAAACAAAGAAGCTGCCGGAGGTTCAGGGCTTTTAGAAGCAGACGAAATAATTGTCTCAGCCGAAACAGGTGGACGGGTTGAACAGTTGAATTTTGATGAGGGTACAACTATCAGCAAAAACGACACTTTGCTTTTTATTGATACAAGCAAATTGATTCTACAACTTGAACTGGTCAAATCATCTAAAAAAGTTGCGATGGCACAGTTACAGTCTGCTGAAATTCAACTTCAAAAGGCTAAAGAATCTGAATCTTATTTACAGAAAGAACAAAAACGTATCTCAACTTTGTTTAAGTCAGGAACAGGAACATCCAAACAGCTTGATCAAATTGAGCATGAACTAACTCAGGCGACCCTAAATGCCAAAACAGCTCAAACAAATCTTAAAACTATTAAAACTGAGATTACAAAAATTCAAATAGAAGTGGACAAAGTCAAAAGAACTATTTCCGACTGCTACCCTACAAGCAGTATTGATGGAATAGTTACTGATAAATTTATTGAGCAAGGAGAACTTTTGGTCCCCGGTAAACCGATAGCAAAAATTTCAAACCTTGTTTCACTCAATGTCAAAGTTTATTTGCCTACTGAAGATTTTGCTAAAATTAAAATCGGTGACAAAGCCACAATTGATACAGAAACGGAAACAAAAAATTACACTGGCGAAGTTATCTGGACATCGGAAGAGGCTGAGTTTACACCGAAAAATATACAGACTAAAAAATCACGGGCTAATCTTGTGTATGCCGTAAAAATTAGAATTCATAACATTGACGGAAAGTTAAAAATCGGTATGCCGGTTTATGTAACCTTTGACCATGAATAACTTCCTTGACATAAAAGAGGTCTCCCGCACCTACGGAAATATCACAGCAGTTGATAATTTTTCCTTGGCTGTACCGTCGGGAGGGATTACCGCTCTTGCCGGACCGGACGGTGCCGGTAAAACTACTCTGATTCGAGCCATCTGCAATCTTCTTGACCTTGACAGCGGTGTGATTACGATCGACGGTATGAATGTTACCAAACAGTTTGATAAAATAAAACCGATGCTTGGATATATGCCTCAGATATTTTCACTCTACCCCGATTTGTCAGTTGAAGAAAATCTAAGGTTTTATGCCGGTATATTTGATGTAACCGGTAAAGATTTTGATAAGCGAGTCGAAGAAATGTACCGTTTCTCTAACCTGAAACCATTTAAAAACCGGCGGGCAGCCGCTCTCTCAGGCGGCATGAAACAAAAACTGGCACTATCCTGCTCTTTGATGCATGACCCTAAAGTTCTTTTGCTTGATGAACCAACGACCGGTGTTGACCCGCTCTCTCGCCGACAGTTCTGGGAGATTCTTCTTAATCTGAAAAACGAAGGTGTCACTATTTTAGTATCAACACCATATATGGATGAGGTAGCTCGGGCTGACCACGCCTGTTTTATTTTTGACGGAAAGAAATTAACCGAAGGCAGCCCTGATGAACTTCCCGCTCTATTTGATGGACAATTATTCTATCTTGATGCAGAACCGACAGCTTCATTGGACAGACAGCTTAACAATATCAAAGGACTGGAAGCCAGAAGATTTGGAGCTGGAATGCATCTGTACTTAAATCACGATGATAGTATTGATAATTATGTTGATGAATTAATAAAGATTAAAATTATAACAACTCAAATCAAACCAATCAAACCAAGTCTTGAAGATAGTTTTATTCAGTTGATGGAGCAGCAATCATGAGCTACGCTGTTGAGTTACATAAACTGTCTCGTCATTTTGGATCATTTAAAGCAGTTGATGAAATATCTCTTAATGTTTCAAAAGGTGAGATTTTTGGGTTTTTAGGAGCAAACGGTGCCGGTAAAACTACCGCTATTAGAATGCTTTGCGGTCTTTTACTGCCAACAAGCGGAAATGGGAAGGTTGCCGGATGTGACATAATTAATGAATCTGAAAAAATTAAAACCAAAATCGGTTATATGTCACAGAAATTTTCACTCTACGGTGAACTGACCGGACTGGAAAATATAAATTTCTACGGTACAGTTTACGGGATGAATAAAAAGGATATAAAAAATCGTCTTGAATTGTTGACTGACAAACTGGAGCTTGATGAATTTCTCAAAAGACAGGCACATTCGCTTCCTATCGGATGGCGTCAGCGGTTGGCTTTGGCAGTTGCTCTTTTGCATCAGCCTAAACTACTATTTTTAGATGAACCTACCGGCGGTGTTGATCCTATATTTAGAAGGAAATTCTGGTCTGTTCTCTATGGTTTGGCTGAAGAGGGTGTTACAATTTTTGTAACTACTCACTATATGGATGAAGCTGAATATTGCGGACGGATTTCAATTATGCATCAAGGAAAGATAATTGAAATAGGAAAACCGTTTGAGTTAGTAGAAAAATATAAAGCAGAAAATCTTGAACAGATGTTTATCGACCTGATTAACTGTAGAGAGGTCAATAATGCGTAAAGTTAAATTTATAGCCATCAAAGAATTTTATCACATCCTGCGTGACCCCAAATCATTGGTCATTGCTATTGCTATGCCTATTATGATGACTTTCCTTTACGGTTATGCCATCACCTTAGATATAAATAATATTACAGTGGCAGTGATAGATTATGATAAAACCTTAGAATCAAAAGAGCTTGTTGATGCTGTCTATGAATCGACATATTTCTCAAGACCCGACACCGAACCGTCAGAACATGACCCCGAAGCTCTTTTACGTTCTTCTCAAGCAACAGCTATCCTGTATATTCGTCCCGGATTTTCCGAAGCTCTTTTAAACAACAGACACTTTGAGTTGGGAATGACAATCGACGGCTCTGATAACAATCTGAGTGCTGCTGTTTTAAATTTTTCCAAGGCAGTGCTTAACCTTTATTTACTTGATCATCTCCCCAATGGGATAGAGATTCCAAAAATAGAAATTGCTGTTCAAAATTTATATAACCCTGATTTGACATCATCTCATTTTTTTGTTCCGGGACTTGTGGGGATTATCCTGATGATGATTTCTGCTTTATTAACATCAATCACTATTGCCCGTGAGAAAGAAACCGGTACAATGGAACAGCTTCTGACCGCTCCGGTGAGTACCAGACAAATTTTATTAGGGAAAATTATCCCATATATCATGCTTGGACTTTTAGACGGTTTTCTTGTTTTAGCAGTTGCTAAGATTCTTTTTGATATTCCTTTTGTAGGGTCACAGCTACTGCTGCTGGCTTTTGGGTTAATCTATATCGCTGCTGCTCTTGCACTCGGTATTTTGATTTCAGCTATTTCAAAAACTCAGCAGGTTGCCATGATGTTAGCTTTGACTGTAACACTTCTTCCGCCAATGATGCTTTCCGGATTTATTTTTTCTATTAAAAATATGCCTATACCGCTTCAAATTTTTTCCAATATCATACCGGCTAAATTTTTTATAACAATAATCAGAGGGATCACTCTTAAAGGTGCCGGTGTGGAAATTTTAGCTGCTCAAGGATTATATCTTATTATTTTAATGGCTGTACTAATGTTTATAGCATCCAAAAAATTCTCAACAAGGATAGCATAGAATGTATCAGGCTCTTTATGGATTGATAAAAAAAGAATTTATTCAGGTCTTCCGTGACAAAAATATGCTGAGATTAATATTTCTGCTGCCAATAATCCAACTTCTTTTATTCGGATATGTTGTAAATTTTGATGTTAAAAATCTCGACCTTGATGTGTATGATTTTGACCATTCCTCTCAATCAAGAGAGCTAATACAAACCACTTCGGCTAATAATTATTTTAAACCCAATGACGAAGTAATTGCTCTAAAAAATCTTGAGAACAATTTCAAGAACAGTTCCTCCGATATGGCGATTATTATCCCCAATGATTTTTCTGAAAAGCTGATGAATAAAGATAAGCCTACAATCTCATTAATTACAGACGGTTCCAATGCCAACTCTACATCAATTGGTATTGGATACATGTTGCAAATTATGCAATTGTATACTCAAAATTATTATAACATTAAGCCGAAAGGTGAAATACGTTTTGATGTACTTTACAATCCTGAGGCGGAGTCAGTATATTTTATGGTTCCGGGAATAGTTGCAACACTGCTTACAATGATTACGGTGATGTTGACAGCTATGGCTATTGTACGTGAAAAAGAAGTGGGAACGCTTGAACAGCTTTTAGTAACACCTATCAAAGGGTGGGTGCTGCTGCTTGGTAAAATTATTCCTTTTGCTCTTTTGGGTCTACTCGAGATTATCATTGCTTTAACTTTTGGAGTACTCTGGTTTAAGGTTCCCTTTGTTGGATCGTCAGTATTACTCTTTTCACTTTCGGGACTATACTTAATCACACCGCTTGGAATTGGATTGTTTTTTTCAAATATAACATCGACTCAACAGCAGGCAATGTTTTTTGCCTGGTTCTTCTCTGTTTTCGCAATTTTGACTTCCGGATTTTTCACACCTATCACAAATATGCCTATCTGGATGCAGTATATAACTTATCTAAACCCAATGCGTTACTTCATGGAGATTGTTCGGGCGATTATGATGAAAGGAGCCGGACTTCAAGATCTTACTTTTCAGGTTGTCATTCTTACTATCTATGGTATCAGTGTATTCGGTTTATCGGCTCTTCGTTTTTCAAAACGAATTTCATAATTTTTTTTGCATATAATACATTTTAAAAAAATGGAAATATATAACAGTAACACTGTAGTACATACATTTACGTATCAATGAAACCACCTACAACCATTCTTGGTTACAGGAGAAACTCATTCTCCCCTGCTCATAAGGTTAAACGTCAACGGATAAATGATAATTTATTAGGTAATAGGAATTTTTGTCCAATGGTTCGCCGAACCAATATCCTTAGTGAATTTGAAACTAAAGACCTTCATAATCGGTGTCAGAAAGTTATTTCAACATATTCACCTAAATTGTTGAAGAGAGCTCTAAGCTATCTTTATACCAAAGAAACAAAATCTTCTTTTGAGATTGAACATATAAAACCAAGCTCAACAAGAACTGAACGTTTTGTAGCACTACTTCAAATTGCTGAACGAGAAAATTTCTGTCAGAAAAATAAATTTATAGAACTTCAGAATCGTATTGTCGATGAACGGTTTCGTGATTCAGATTATCGTACAAATCAAAATTATGTTGGAGAGACAGTAGCCTTTCAAAAAGAAAAGATACATTTTGCATGTCCAAAGCCTGAAGATTTGACTGATCTAATGCAAGGGTTAATAACAGCACATGAACGAATGGATGTAAGTGATATATCTGCTGTAATTCAAGCATCTACTATTTCCTATGGATTTGTTTTTTTACACCCATTTGAAGATGGTAACGGTCGAATACACCGGTTCCTAATTCATAACATATTTGCTAGACGAAACTTCACTCCAAAAGATATTATGTTTCCTATTTCGGCAGCTATGCTAAAAAACTCTTCTGAATATGATAACTCTTTAGAATCGTTCTCAAAACAACTCATGCCATTGGTGGAGTACTCACTTGATAAAGAAGGCCATATGTCAATTCATAACGACACTGCCAAGTGGTATCGCTTTATTGATATGACACCTCAAGCAGAAGCACTTTTTAAATTCATTGATCAAACGATTGAGACAGAGCTATCTAGTGAGTTAGCATTCCTAGCAAATTATGATGAAACCAAAGATGCTATTCAGGAAATAGTGGATATGCCTGATCAGAAAATAGATCTTTTCATTCGGTTTTGTTTACAAAATAATGGTAAATTATCAATTCGTAAACGTAGTAATCATTTTGATTTTCTATCAGATGACGAGATTAATCAGATGGAGCAAGCTGTCTTATCTGCTTATGGTGATAATTCTTAATCAAAAGAGAAATAAACATTCTTATTGCTTTGAGTAAAATAGTTAGTTTTTTCAAAACTGTCCCCAATTTGTCCTCAGCCAAATTTTCACATTATTTTGTAGATGTAACTTTTTGCGTATTAATTTCATTGTAAAATAATAGCGGCGCAGGGACTTGAACCATATATACCTATCGAAATCCCTTTTGAATTCATGGTTTCCAGCGACAAGAATTCAAAGAAGAAAGCTAGTTAAGGAAAGTAATTCGTTATATTTGGTTATTTTTGTGTGATTTGGAGGTTCGAACTAAGTAATTGATGTGTTTATACAGCCTATTTCTTGTTATATTTACGGTTTTTCACGGTACTTTTACGGGATTGGTTACGGGGCTTCTCCGGGATTGGTCACGGGCCTTCTCCGGAATGATTCCCGGTGTTTTGCGGTCTTGTTATCGGTACTTCCAGTCAATTTAAAACAATTTCAGTGATTTTATAAGATCGGAAGAGCGTCGTGTAGGGAAAGAGTGTAGATCTCGGTGGTCGCCGTATCATTAAAAAAAAAAAACAGAAAATGACAATACACACACTCCATATCTCACATGTATACAAGTACTGACAGAACAGTAACCATGTGTCTGCAGTATAAACATCGCTTCTACCCATCTATTCTCTACACAAGATACCTCACTACTCACACAGTCTAAGTC
>CAJVYT010000182.1 GCA_913009765.1 uncultured candidate division Zixibacteria bacterium | reverse complement strand
TTTTTTTTTTTTTTTCAAGCAGAAGACGGCATACGAGATATATCAGTGTGACTGGAGTTCAGACGTGTGCTCTTCCGATCTTTTTCAGAAGATTTGATTTTATTAAATAGATATACAATTAAGATTGAATAACAAAGAGCAAAAAGAATAGGATATATCATGATTCGTGGGCGGCAGACGCCCTCGTCTGCCCCTCTTTACTCAATTTCTCTATATATTAAATGTAATTTCGCACTCCTAACTATTTTATATGATACTGAACAAATCAGAAAAACTCAAAGTAAATAATATCCTGTTTATAGGTAATTCGCTGAATCGAATTGATAATTTTTACATCAAGATGATGCAATCTAAAAATAACGCTATTTCAAAAAACGAACCCATTTTGTTGTAACCCAATCACACTTATGAAGATACAGTGAAAAAGTTGTTTATTTAATTGTGGATAACTTCAATGAGTAGGGCGGGATCCCTGTGATCCCGCCTTATGATGGCAGCATCGCAGGGATGCTGCCCTACTATTTACTGAGCGGAGTCGAAGTATGCTCCAAAATAAGAGGTTTATCATTAAGCCTATTTACAGTCAACTCGTAACAGCACTTTATACTTTCCCCCTTGACATCTATCACGTTTTTGCACTCATTCGCATCATGACAAAAGGCATCAAATATATTCTTATCGCAACACTTTTTTTTATGCTGATGAATATCGGAGTAAAATACTTACACAATATTCCGGCGTATGAAATAGTTTTTTTCAGAGCATTGGTTTCACTTATTGTCTGTTATGCTATGGTGAAACAACAGAAAATATATCCGTGGGGAAATGATAAAAAAAATCTGCTGCTGCGCGGAGTTTTTGGTACATCCGGTCTGCTTATGTATTTCTACACTATTCAGCAGATGCCGTTAGCATCGGCAGTTACAATTCAATACCTTTCACCGATTTTTACAATTATTATAGCCGGATTTATGCTCAAAGAATATCCCCGTCCAATCCAATGGCTCTTTTTTCTGTTGTCGTTTTCAGGAGTATTAATGATTAAAGGGTTTGACCCGAGAATTTTGCCTATCGATGTTGTAATCGGGGTTTCAGCAGCTATATGTTCCGGATTTGCTTATAATTTTATTAGGAAACTGAAGGACAGCGATCATCCGTTGGTTGTTGTTTTATATTTTCCGCTTGTAACAGTTCCGGTAGTCGGGTCGTATATGATATTTCACTGGGTAACTCCTGAACCGATTGAATGGTCAATTCTTATAGCAGTCGGAATAGCAACAACTTTTGCACAAATATTTATGACAAAAGCATACCAACTTGAAAGAGCTGCTAATGTGAGCAACTTTAATTATCTTGGGTCTGTCTATGCCATTTTAGTTGGATATTTTTTGTTTGGGGAAGTGATAGGATTACTTGGATTGACCGGTATTGTTGTTATATTTGTCGGTGTAGTTTTGTCGGCACGCTTTAAATCAAAAAGTCTGTAAAAAAACCGACAGCACATAGCTGTCGGCTTTTATCTTTAGATAATTATTTTATTTCTTTCTTACATTATCATCTGAAAGTACCGAGAAGAATTCATTAAATGTAAACTTTGACGGTTTCTTTTTAAAAGGTCCATAAGAAAGTGAGGTTAACGAACTATGTATAGTTTCGCGATACAATTTTGGGGTGCCGTTTTCATCGGTAATATTTATAAGTATCGGTGTTGTAAAGTTTTTATCTACTTTGCTCATTTCAATTTCTACATTTACATAATATTCGGTTCCTTCTTGCAGTATGTCATACATAACATCAAATTTTGGAGTAGAAAAATTAAAAAGCCATTGATTAAAAAACCAACTAAGATCAGATCCATAATATTTTTCAGCGAGCTCAATAATATCGGCATTTTTAAAAACTTTTCCGTTAGTTCTTAAACATAAACGATGGAAAAATTTATTAAAATTTTGATCGGTCAGTGTTTCTGTGTCAAGCATAAGCATACGCAGCATGTGGAACATCCAAATACCTTTGTTGGTATTTATTTCAAATCCGGCTCTATTACCGGCATAGAGAGGTCTGTTACGTTTTAGTTGATCAATTTTATAAAGTGAATCCTGATGGAGCTTCAAGTTAGAATAGTATGCTGACGGGTCTTCACTTTCTATAAAAAGCAGTGATAAAAATTCCGAAGCTGCTAATTCAAACCATTGTTCTTTATCAGAATACGGTTTGGTTTGATGACCAAACCACTGCATTGCCATTGCGTGACCGGTAAAGATATTAAAACCTCCCAATGGTTCTGTATAACCGGGGTTATAGCAGAGAATTTGCGGCATCTCAACTAACCCCGGCATAGATATAAATCCTTCGGGGAATATATATATACCAAAAGTACCTATTGGTGCTCCTACTGTTGATGCCATAAAATTGAATGCGTTCATCATTGAGTTTTCATATTTTTCATCAGGAACAAAACAATCTCGTCCTTTTATAATAGCTTTTGATTTCAAAAAGTTTATTGGCATACCAAGCTGTGATATTTTTGTCAGAGTATCAAAATTTGTTGCATATCCTTGAAAATAGAACACTGAATATGGAAGTTGAGGTTCAACAGAAAAAGAATCCAATCCGTTACCGGCATAGCCAATATCACCCATATCCGGCATAATATAGTTGAATCCTTTTGGGACAAAAAATTTAAAACTTTCCTCTGTTGCTTGTTTATTTTCTACATACGGCATTATGTAGTCAAAATTTTTCCCATGATACCAGTATGTTAGTGTGAGGGTATCATTTTTGTAAAAATATTTGGGAAGAATTATACCAATAAATTTAAAATCTTTTCGTCGATGATATTCCACCGGAGAACCGTTGAGATAAATAGAATCAACTTTTAGATTATAGTGTAAAAATGTATTTACAAATTTGAGACTGTCAGAATTTATCAGAATTTTATAATCTGTTTGTGCTGACTCTAAATTTTTTCCTTCCATCCCCCCCAATTCAAGTTCTATGCTGTGACTCAATGGAGTTGTCGGATACGATACATTGGATAAATCTGTATTGCTGATTTCATCAGTTAGATTAGCATTTAAATAAACCGCATCGGTTATTTCCATATCATTTATTTCAAATTCATATCCAACAATAACAGGTTGTGGTCTATTGGGGTCATAGGTAAAATTATAACGGTTAAAATCTATCCAAAAATATCCGTCTTTGTTTCTTTCAAGAAGTGAATGAGTTAACTGAAAAAAGTTGTCGTAGGTATGAAAAATGTTTGGCTTAAATAAAAACTCGCCTTGCGACTCTTTTACCTGCTGGAAATCTTTCCATTTGAGAGTTTTTGTAACCGAAGTGAATTTTTCTTTAAGCTGCAAATCAAAATCATCTGCCATGTGAATAAAACAGATTTTAAAAGGTTCATTAATAACAGAATCTTTGGCAATACTTAAAAGTGACATTCTTTCGGCGTGTGACGGTACCTTAATCGATGCATTACCTTCTCCAATAAATATTGCAGTGGTCGGTCGGTCATCAATATATCTGAGCAAATACATTTTTCCGCTTTTAAATTGAAAAGTGGCAAGATCTTTTTGATAGGTGAAATCTTTGATTTCAAGCTCTTCAATTGAATGTCTGAGCAAATCCATATCAATTGCTTTATAGACAGACTCAAACTTTTTATAGAATTCCGACTTAGCAGCAAAAACAGTTGAACTACACAGAATAATAAAAACAAGAATTGGCATAACAATGTATGCCGGATTGATTCTCTTTGGTTTATTCATTTTTAAACCTTCCTGAGTTTTTTACGCATAACGTTTATTATTAAGACGAAAAAAACGATATTTTGTTAATTATATTTTCTAAGTTATTGTTCTCTTTAGTCTTTTTATAAATTCACTGTATTTTTTCTCAATTGAACTATCAGCCTTGATGCAATAGTATTTTGGATGGGAAGACCAGGAAAGTTGTAGTTTTTTTTCAATTTTTAATGCTTCGGCAGCTGTTTCGTTACGGATTAAATCTGTTTTATAAAATTTATCACCCAAATTTGCAGAACTCTCAAGCAGTATAACAGTTGTGTAACGGTTATATTCTCTCTCAATTGTTGAGTTGACTTGTTTCGCTGTTTGAGGGTGAAATGCAAAAGTGTCAACAGTACCTCGGTCGGTGATAAACGATTTGGACTTATTTTGTTTCTCGCGTTCTATTTGGCGATTATAAATATCAATATGAAATTTGTCCCAATTTGTACGGTAGTTCTGATTTTCTATTAAAAGTTGACGAGCAAGCTCATCAAAAAAAATAAAATCAGATAAAAACAGTTCATTTTTTGCTCGTTCAAAAAAAAGTGTTTTTCCCGATGCGGGAGCTCCGGTTATAACTATTCGGTGTATCATAAGATATAGTTAATATAATTGTTGATTCAATGTCAATCTGTCAAAATTAATTAGTAATATTTTTAAAGCGAGTCTATCATTTCTATATTTATCTCTTGTAAACTTGATACTATTTTGTCGGCGAGTGAAAAATCATTACCTGAAGTATGACTATTTGGAACGGCGATTGATTTCATACCTGCTGTATGAGCAGCGATTATCCCTTTTTGGGCATCTTCGATGACAACACATTCGGTTGGGTTGATTTTGAGTTTGTTTGTTAAGTACAAAAATATATCAGGGGATGGTTTTGTTTTTGTGACTGACTCTTTATGAGCAACCATTTCAAAAAAGTGTGACATCTTTAACTTTTTAATAATATGCAGGACATTTTTACTGTATGAGTTTGATGCCAGCAAAAGTCGATAGTTTCCTTTCATCCGCTCTAAAAAATCAAGTGCAAAGGGCATCTCTTGTAAATCGGTATGAAGCATATCCCAAAAGATGTTTAACTTATGATTATGCACTTCAACAGGGTCAAGTGCGAGTTGTTCCCTTTCAACAAACTGTGCGATACCCTGCCCATCGCGAATCCATAAATCAATATATTCTTGGTCTGTGAGTGTAACTCCAAAATGAGCTAAAGTTTGCTGATACGCTTTTAAGTGCAAAGTTTCTGTGTCAGATAAAAGCCCGTCCATGTCGCAAATAATAGTAGAAATCATAATTCAAATAATACTGATAAAATATTCTGCTGACAAGTTTGTTTAATTATGTATATTCTACTATTGCGTCGTCAGGAACCCACTCCTGATGAAATGCTGTCAAGAAAGGTTCCTGACAGCTCATATTGATTACTATCAAGTTGGAGATACAGATGTCTGAAATAAAACAATTTCATAAAGAACTAAACGAAGCGGTCGATTTTATAAAATCTAAAATAGATTTCACGCCGTCAATAGGCATTATCTTAGGTACCGGATTGGGGTCATTAGTTGATGGTATCGAAATGATTGGTTCGGTTGATTATGATAATATTCCAAATTTCCCGATTTCAACAGTAGAGTCACATCATGGACGTTTGCTGTTTGGAAATTTAAAAGGGAAAAAAGTTGTATGTATGCAGGGACGGTTTCATTTTTATGAAGGCTATTCATTTCAACAGATAGTTTTTCCGGTGCGGGTTATGAAAGCACTCGGCATGGAAACAATTATAGTCTCCAATGCGGCAGGCGGATTAAACCCAAATTTTGCAGCCGGCGATGTGATGCTTATAAAAGATCACATAAACTTTTTCCCGGGCAACCCTCTTATAGGTGCTAACGACAACAAATGGGGACCACGTTTTCCTGATATGTATGAAGTCTATAACAATAAATATCAGCAACTTGCTAAAGATGTTGCCCTCAAACAAAGCTTACGGCTCCAAGAGGGTGTCTACCTTGCGGTGACCGGACCGTGTCTTGAGACAGCGGCGGAGTATCGCATGTTTCGTCGGTTTGGTGCCGATGCGGTTGGTATGTCGACAATTCCCGAAGTAATCGCAGCCCATCATCAGAGCAACAGAGTGTTGGCTTTTTCAATTATTACCGATATGGGTCTGCCTGATAATATGCATCCCTGTTCAATTGAAGATGTTATCCGTATCGCCGGCGAAGCCGAACCCAAACTCCGTAATTTAATAGCCGGCTGTGTTGAGCAGATGTAGGGTTACTACAAAAAACTATTTTGCTAATTTGAGGCAATCAATTTTAGATTCCAATATTTTTCGTACACGACGAAACAATTGTCTATCCTCAGCTAAAACCCGATGAGCCGCAGCCGCCTGATGATGTGCTGCGTGATGTTGTTGAGCTGCCGCTTGCAGTTGAGGAAAAACTTGAAATCTGTTTTTCAACCTTTTCAGATTTGCATTTTGGGCAGACAACAGTTTGAGAGCCAAAAACAAGCTCCTCAAAATTATTATTGCACTCTGTGCATTTGTATTCAAAAATCGGCATAATCAAATTTTCTATTTTTTATCAAACGACATCACCAGACCGGCAACAGCACCAAACAACAACATTGGATACGGATTTGAAGTTAAGTGTCAAGTTGAACCTATTGCACATACAACAGAATAAAACGCATAACCAAGAATCATTCCGATGCTGACAAATAGTGATATCCTTTTTAATTTTTTCATCTTATTCTAAACAGAAATATCCAAAATATGTTTCAATTTAACTTCTACATCTTGAGCAAATTCTTGAAGTTTATCGTTTTGTAAAAATGTGGAAATAACAGACGGTAAAAAGAGAGTTACCAAAACGACACCATCATTTTCAGCTACGATATATTTACACGGCATAAAGAGTGCAACAGAAGGGTCAATGCTTAAAGCTTTAAAAGCAAATCCGGCGTTGCAGACTTCCACTATTTTTAGCGGATTGATTTCAAATTCTTTTTCAGCTAATGTTGCGGTTACATTATGAGTGTATAAAACCCGAAACATGTTATCGGCGACATTTTTTTCAAGTGATGCAATTGTATCATCAAATGATTTTGATGAGTTTTTTGTATACGTTGTGTTGTTTTCCATTTTGTTTTTCCTTTTTTCTTTTTGTTGCTGCTTATATGATTCTATTTTGTCCAAAATGATTCAAATTTTTTTTAATGGTCATACTGAACAGAGTCGAAAAATGTTCCATTTAATGAATTATTCGTTTATAATTTCATAACTTGTTTTTATTTCTGCTTTTTCCTGCATTGTTTGGCTGACGACACAATATTTTTCTTCCGACATATTTATAGCTTTTTTTAATCTTTTATCTTCAAGATTTTTGCCTGTAGCAGTAAACTTTACCTCAAAAGTGTGAAATGGTTTTGGATAGTCATCTTGTTGATGAGCAATGACCTCAATTTTTAAACCGGTTATTTCCTGCCGCTGTTTTTTCATAAGACGGATTATATCGACTCCGGTACAACCTGCTATGCCGTACAAAATAAGCTCAGTTGGTTTGTATCCGTCCGAACTGCCGCCATGTTGTATAGCTACATCGGTTGCTATGTGATGTCCAAAGGCAGAGGTTGATTCAAATTTCATTCCGCCTGCCCAGTTCATTTCTATTTTCATTTCTGCTCCTTATTTATAGTACAATGAATATATGAGAATAGATTCAATTTGTCTTTAAAAAATAGGAATTATTTTTGCCGCTTATAGCAATTTTGTCAGTTTAAGCGAATTCAACCTGCAATTGACAGAAATTAGTTGTGTAGGTTGGTGTTCCGATTCTAAAAAAATATAATTGTGAGAAACCCAACATTCTAGTTTATACATAAAGTTAGCTGCTATTTAATATGTGTCGGGTTTCTCGATTTTGAAATCTTACGATTTCAAACCAACGGAACACCAACCTACTGACCTATAGAATTTTCCAAACAGCCACCGTTAGGTGGATGTAGAACCCGACAAATTTTACTGGATTCCCAATCAAGAGGCTGTGTCGCAATAGGCAATGTCAGTTCACAAACCCACTTCGTGGCTTCAGGAACAGACATAACATGGAGACAATTTGTATTGTGACACAGTCTCCAAGTTGGGAATGACATTATTGAAAGCTGATTGTAGGGAACAGATTCTTATGTTCCGTTGAGACAGCCTCAATGCCCTGTCAGTACAGAGTCATAGTTTTGTAGGGCAGATGCTGCCAATATAGGACGGGATCACAGATATCCCGCCCTACTTATTTAGCTTATCTAATTGGGTTTTAAGTTCTGTGGCTGTTTCAACAGTCAGGTTGAGATCGGAAGAGCGTCGTGTAGGGGAAGAGTGTAGATTTCGGTGGTCGCCGTATCC